>NZ_JAOPHO010000014.1:0-76795 GCF_033141925.1 Peribacillus sp. CSMR9 | reverse complement strand
GTATATGTTTGAAACGTTTGCCCCTTTTTTGCCATAGAAAAATCCCCTCTCAGATAGACTGTTAAGAACATTTTATCATGCTCTCTTTTTACTCTGTCTACCTGTAGGGGATAATACCAGGGACCTTCATGGCACTGGCTCTTTTTAATATATCTTTTGCAAAACTTATTCAGCCTTTTGCATATGTTTTTTTTCAAGACGTTCTTCAAGTCTTTCCATTTGTTTAACGTCCATCAATAATTCCTTTTTGTTTTCTTTAATTAATTCTTCAAATGACCTTTTTCTTTTTTTCATGCTTTTCACCTACTTATTTTAATATACTATTCAGTATTGCCAAATTAACGTAAAATTATGACTATGTGCTTTCCATTCCTAAAATTGTCACAATTATCAGATTTTTAACCAGATAAAGTTCCCTTTCTCCACTCTCTATACTTTAACCCTTTTTTCCTAAACATTAACCATAATTTTTTAAATTTTTTGATTTTTTCATTAAAATTTGACAACTTTGTTAACAAACAATAAAACGGAACCTCATAAAGGTTCCGTCCGACTGTCTGCCAGCTTCATAAAGGTTCCCCTACTGCATACTATTTATGTTTCGTTCCATATCCTTAAGTTGCATGGCTGAAATTACCTTATTCCTGATAATGCCTTCTTTGTCGATGAAGTAAGTTGTTGGTATGCTAAGAATCTTGTAACGCTCATTCACTGGATTCTTGGCACTTTGACTGTCCAGCGGTATTGTAAAAGTAATTCCATTATCCTCTACAAAGGATTGTACATCATTTTCGGGGTCAATATTGACAGCAAGTACGACGACATCATCACCAGCTTGCTGTGTATATTTCTCCATATCCGGCATTTCCTTCTTGCAAGGCGGACACCACGTTGCCCAAAAATTCAGCATTACCTTTTTTCCCTTATAATCCGATAATTCAACCTGTTTCCCATCCAAAGTTTTCAGGTTGAAATCCGGTGCTTTAGCTCCAATTTTCAATCCGCCCAATGAATCTTTTTCGTCTTTTCCCTTCGGTTCATTATCCATCGCCTGCACGATTGCTATCGTAATAAGTGACAGTAAGACCACCGAAGCAATAATCTTTTTAATCATACTCGTCCCCCTAGTCCCATTACAATAAAAATATTAGTCCATTTCCAGAAATAGAACAACTTCCTTATTCCATCTTAACAATAAAAGGGTATGCAGAAAAGTGCAATTCCATTAAATCATATCATGATCTCTCATTGTTTCATAAACTTGACACAAAAAAAGCGGCAAACCTACACATGTAGGTTTGCCGCTCCTCAAAAGCTTAAATTAGCCTTTTAATTTATTACGTAATACCATTTGAAGGATACCACCGTGACGGTAGTAGTCGATTTCGATTTCAGAGTCGAAACGAACAAGTACATCAAATTCTTTTACGTTTCCAGCTTCATCAGTAGCTGTAACTGTTACGATATCACGTGGTTTAACTGTTTCGTCGATTTTAACAGCAATCGCTTCTTTTCCAGTTAATCCTAGTGTTTCAGCGTTTTCGCCTTCTTTGAATTGAAGAGGAAGAACACCCATTAACGCAAGGTTAGAACGGTGAATACGCTCGAAGCTTTCAGCGATAACTGTTTTAATGCCAAGAAGGTTAGTACCTTTTGCAGCCCAGTCACGAGAGCTTCCCATACCGTAGTCTTTACCAGCAATGACAGCAAGACCTGTTCCATCAGCTTTGTATTTCATACAAGCATCATAGATAGCCATTACATCGCCTGTTGGCCAGTAAGTAGTGTAACCACCTTCTGTACCTGGAGCAACTTGGTTACGGATACGAATGTTTGCGAATGTTCCACGCATCATTGCTTCATGGTTACCACGACGAGAACCGTAAGAGTTAAAGTCACGTGGTTTTACACCATTTTCACGAAGGTAGATACCAGCTGGTGTATCTTTACCGATTGCACCTGCAGGAGAAATGTGATCAGTTGTTACTGAGTCACCGAATTTACCAACTACGCGCAAGCCAGAAAGTGGGTTAACTGAACCTGGTTCTGGTGATAATCCTTCAAAGAATGGAGGATTTTGAATGTATGTTGATTTAGAATCGAAAGCGTAAATTGCTTCGTTGCTTGTTTGGATTTCATTCCAACGTTTGTTATCGTTGAATACTGTTTCGTATTCTTTACGGAATAATTCCGGTGTAACTGTTGCTTTAACAGCAGCGTTAACTTCTTCTTGTGATGGCCAGATATCAGCAAGATATACATCGTTGCCATCTTTATCTTTACCAAGTGAATCATTGTTTAGATCAAAGTCCACAGTTCCAGCAAGAGCATATGCCACAACCAAAGTAGGTGAAGCAAGGTAGTTTGCTTTCACTAGTGGATGAATACGACCTTCAAAGTTACGGTTACCAGAAAGTACTGA
Organism: Peribacillus sp. CSMR9; assembly: GCF_033141925.1. NCBI lineage: Bacteria > Bacillati > Bacillota > Bacilli > Caryophanales > Bacillaceae > Peribacillus > Peribacillus sp. CSMR9. The sequence goes on along the minus strand of NZ_JAOPHO010000014.1, from coordinate 74,373 downwards.
AGTTACTAGAAGATCTGCTTCAGCAACCGCTGCTTCGATTTCGTCCGCTAATGGACCTGAGTTACCGATACATGTTGTACAGCCATAACCAACTACGTTGAACCCTAATTGATCAAGGTATGGTTGAAGACCTGCATCACGAAGGTAACCAGTAACAACTTTAGAACCTGGTGCCAATGATGTTTTTACATAATCCGGAACAGTCAATCCTTTTTCAACTGCTTTTTTAGCAATAAGACCTGCTCCAAGCATTACGTATGGGTTAGAAGTGTTTGTACAGCTTGTGATTGCAGCAATTGCAATCGCACCTGTTTTCATTACCGTTTCTTTACCATCGGCAAATTTAACAGTTACTTCTTTATCCAATTCAGAATTGTCCATGCCGAAACCTTGGTTACCCATAGGTGCATTGATAGCATCATGGAAAGATTGTTTCATTTGAGAAAGTGGAATCAAATCTTGCGGGCGTTTAGGGCCTGAAAGGTTTGGTTCAATTGCTGAAAGGTCGATTTCCACAACATCATTGTAAGCTGGATCTTCGTTTTCAGGAGAGTAGAACAATCCATTTTCTTTGCAGTAAGATTCAACAACTTTAATTTGTTTTTCATCACGGCCTGTTAAGCGCATGTAATCGATAGCTTCTGCATCAACTGGGAAGAAACCGACTGTAGCACCGTATTCAGGAGCCATGTTAGCAATTGTTGCACGGTCAGCAAGTGGAAGATATCCTACTCCAGGGCCGTAGAACTCAACAAATTTACCAACTACGCCGTGTGCACGAAGAACTTGGGTTACTTTCAATGCAAGGTCAGTAGCTGTTGTTCCTTTAGGAAGTTGACCAGTTAGTTTCACACCAACCACTTTTGGTACTGGGAAGTATGAAGGCTGTCCAAGCATACCTGCTTCTGCTTCAATACCGCCGACACCCCAACCAAGAACACCAATACCGTTGATCATAGTAGTATGTGAATCTGTACCGAATACAGAGTCAGGGAATACTTCAAAGTCGCCGTTTGGAGATTCAACCGCATGTACTACGTTCGCAAGGTACTCAAGGTTAACTTGGTGAACGATACCAGTTGCTGGTGGAACCGCACGGTAGTTATTGAATGATTTTTGAGCCCAGCTTAGGAACTGGTAACGTTCTGCATTACGTTCGAATTCAAGATCCATATTGGCATCAAGAGAATCAATTGTACCTGCTTTATCAACTTGTACAGAGTGGTCGATTACAAGGTCAACTGGAATTTCCGGGTTGATTTTATCAGGATCTCCACCAAGTGCAGCGAATGCATTACGTAGAGAAGCTAAATCTACAACAACTGGAACACCAGTGAAATCTTGTAGGATAACACGTGAAGGCTTGAACGGAACATCTATATCTTGCTGCTCACTTGTTCCCCACTTAGCAAGGTTCGCAACGTGTTCTTTTGTGATTACTCTTCCGTCTACTTGGCGAAGTACTGCTTCAAGTAGGACTTTAATGGAATATGGAAGGCGTGAAACTTGGCCGTCCCCTGCTTTTTCAATAGCGTCTAGGCTGTAGTAGTTGTAGCGTTCCCCTTCAATTTCAAAGGATTTACGCGCTTGGTATACGTCATTTTTCGTCATGAATATTACCCCCAATTAAACTGTCAGAACTTATTCTGCACATAAAAGTAAAACCTGGTTCTCTGAAACCATGTCTACTATAAATATAAGTAAAAAAAGTTAGTTTGTCGAATTTCTTCTCTCTTCTCCCACCCTAACTCTTCCTTCAACTTAATACTAATATAGAAATGAGTATAAGTAAATAACAAGAAAGTTATTGTTTTTGATAAGTTTCTCTTATAGAAAAAAATTCCCCACATATTAAAGTTGCATTTAGGAAGCCTTACTGATATGCAATTCATCGAAAATACCCCTATTTTTGGCCTGATAAATTATTCCAGTAAAACATATTGGTCATTCATACATAATCATTCAACATTATCGCATTCTATGGGTGGAGGTGTCGAAATGACAAAACAAAAGGCAAATCATGTTATACCAGGTATGAATGCTGCAAAAGCGCAAGGTAATGGAGCTGGGTATAATGATGAACTGGGAAATGAACCGCCATTATCGGAAATGCAAAGGCAAAATAATAAAAAAAGAAAGAAAAACCAATGATTTCCCTCATTTCTAGGCTTTAAATAAGATAGGCTTTTTGAAATGGCAGATTTACTGCATTTTTCAAGAAGCCTATTCCATTCTAAAAACAGGAAACGCCGGATAGAACCAGTCACTCAAAAGTCCTCTGAATTGACCTCATTGACGATTGCCTGAATATCCTGCTCGAATTGTTTCAATTGTTCTCTCTGATGCTCGGAAGCCGTGACTAAAGCAGATTGAATTTGCTGATAGGCCTCGTTCACCTCCTGCTTCACATGTTTCAATTCCGTTCCGTAATTCGGTGCGTTCTTCTCGATGGATGAATATACATCAAATACTTGTTGATAGCTTTGCTGGGCTTCCTGGAACGTCCTTCGCTTATCTTGTTTATCCTGCATTTGGTTCAGCTCCTTAATTAGTGTCCATCCATAGCATGTACGAGGTTTGCAAATATATGTATGTGAATAAAATTTCACGGACTGATTATCTTAAGAAGTAGGAGGGATCGCACATGAACAAAAATGATGGTAAAAACAACGCACCTAAAGGGAATAACACAGGTCAACCTGCACCGTTAAGCGGTTCTCATAAGGTAAAAAATAGACAGCACTCCCGTCAGAAGCATAATAGCAGTCATGATATGTAGGCAGCTTTTATAAACGTTCCATAACGAAGCGGTGCCGCCCTTAAGGCAGACACCGCTTTCGTTTGATGTTTACGCAGCAATCAAGTCGCAAGAAGAATGTTCGATAACTTCCTATTATAATGCAGAAATTATCGGTACCTTTTTAAAACACTTTACCTTGGATTTCAGATCCGTTCATTACAGTTATTCAGCCAAAATAACGATGATATAAAGTTTTGGCTTCTGAGATTTCTTTTGTTCCATGGATCAAAGCACGTCCATCTTTAAAAACAACCATTCGATGGGTTCCGATTGAAAATGAAAGTAAATAGGGATTTCTAACGATTTTGCCACCTTGTGCAAACAGATTTTTTTCAAGTTCCGCTAAGTCTCTTTCATGTTTCATCGCCGGCCGAATCTGGACAGAATCCCTCCCGCATAATACGGCAGTCTTTATACGATTTGAATAGGATAGATGTGGATAGGTCCGATTTGTCCCACAAGACAAACAACTGTCTTTTTTTAATTTCGCTACATCTATGGACGAATGCTCATTTTTCCAAAGATCGAACGAAACAATCTTGTTTCTAAGTGATGCATAATCTTCTACAAGGATTTTTAAGGCTTCCGTCATTTGGTGGGCAACGACCGTTTGAACAGCAGGACTAATGATTCCCGCCGTATCACAGGTCAGTCCTCCAATCGGAACCGTTTCCAGCAAACAATTCAAGCATGGGGTCACCTCTGGGATCACCGTGTAACTTATCCCATAACTCCCTACACAGGCCCCGTAAATCCAGGGTATTTTATATTTTTGTGCGCTATCATTAATTAGCATCCTGGTATCGAAATTATCAGTGGCGTCCAATATTAAATCCACGCCTTCAACGAGCTTTGCCAGTTCATCCACCGAAACATCCGCAACATGCGATTTTACGACAACATCTGAATTTAACGCATTCAAACGATTCTTCGCTGCCACAGCTTTCGGTATTCTTTTTTCAGCATCTTCTTCACAATAAAGCTGTTGTCTTTGCAGGTTGCTCCACTCCACATAATCTCTGTCAACAATGGTCAGTTTCCCAATTCCTGCTCGTACAAGGCCTTCTGCACTTCCCGTACCGAGAGCACCCGCTCCAATCACCAAAACGTGTTTATTGCGAATTTTCAATTGTCCTTCATTCCCTATAGGGCCAAAAATTTCTTGTCGTGAATAACGTTCAGTCATCCAATGCTCATTCCTTCAACTGGACTGCTTGCAATGGCGTACTCATTTTTTTCTATTCTGCCCGCTTCATAACCCATGCGACCTGCCTCAATGGCAAGTTTCATTGCTTTCGCCATTTTGATTGGGTTTTTTGCTCCGGAAACTGCAGTGTTAAGCAACACGCCATCCGCACCTAATTCCATGGCAATTGCCGCATCGGAGGGTGTTCCAATCCCTGCATCAACAATTACAGGAACCTCTGATTGTTCCATAATGAATCGCAAGTTCAGTGGGTTTATAATTCCTTGACCTGAGCCAATCGGTGAAGCACCAGGCATTATTGCATGACAGCCCACTTCTTCCAAGCGTTTTGCAAGCAAAACATCATCCGAAGTATAGGGTAATACAGTGAATCCCAGTTTCACTAATTCTTCAGCAGCTTTTAAGGTTTCAATCGGATCAGGCAGAAGTGTTTTTTGACAGCCGATGACTTCCACCTTAATCATGTCACATAAACCAGAAGCCTTAGCAAGTTGGGCTATGCGCACTGCTTCTTTTGCCGTCTTGGCTCCTGCTGTATTGGGAAGGAGTGTATATTTTTTCAAATCAAGCTTTTCTAAAAAATTTGGTTGACTGGCTTCGAAAATGTTCATTCTCCGAACTGCAAATGTTAATATTTCCGTCTCCGAAACCTCCACTGATTGCTTTTGAACATCGAAGTTTGGATATTTCCCAGTACCTAATAATAACCTAGAAGAAAATTCATAAGAACCAATCTTTAACATATCATCCGCCTCCTACAAAATGTACAATCTCGACCTTGTCACCATTTGACAAAAGTGTTTCACTTTGATTTTCTTTTGCTAATATTTCATCATTCAATTCAACGATCACTACTTTTTGATGTAAATTAAAGTGTTGCAAAAGTCCTGTAACTGTTGACTCATCAGCAGGAATCCGTATTTTTTCCCCGTTAATAATCAATTCCAATTCATTCACCTCCATTATGAAAATTGGGTCTGTATCGAACGCTCCAATCGAAAAGCGGACCATTCAGGGTTTGTCTTCCCTTCCACAATATCCGCAATAAGTACACCTGTAATTGGAGAAAGCAGGATACCATTCCTGAAGTGACCCGTTGCAATGAAAAGTCCTTTGTATGCTGGATGTTCACCAAAGTACGGAAGGCCGTCCCCTGTTTGGGGGCGTATACCTGCCCATGTCTTTTCCCACTCGGTTTCTTTAATTGCCGGAAGCAATTGCGTTGCCTTTTCTATTAACGTTGAGATCCCTTCCATACTTACCTTTTGATCGAAAGTGTTCGCTTTTACCGTTGCCCCGACAATGATTCTCCCGCCAACTTTGGGTACAAGATAGCAGCCATGTGAAAAGATCGTTTTTTCAAGCAATGGACGATCAGTCAGGACGGAGAAGCACTCCCCCTTTATCGGATAGGTATCGAGGTTTATTCCTGACTTTTCAAGGAGGAAAGCACTCCAAGCCCCACTTGCCACAATTACATTTTCACTTGAAAATTCGCCTATATTAGTGGACACTCCTTTTACATATCCATTTTCCGTACGTAAATCAAAAACATGGACAAATTCCTTAATATCCACACCAAGGGCAGCTGCAGATTTAGTAAAAGCGAGCGACAGCCTTGTTGCTGAAACTTGTCCATCCCCCGGAATGAACATGCCTCCCTTAATCTCATCCGATAGAAGCGGTTCCGTTTTCCTTATTTCGGCAGTAGATAACCATTCCGCCTCAAGTCCCGCATCTTGCTGGACTTTGATCATTTTCTTCAACTCTGCAACCTGGTCATCCGTAAGCGCCACCTTAAACATACCCTTATTCACTAATTCGATGTCTATTCCACTTATGTCTTTCAATTCTTTCGACAGTGCAGGAAACATCCCCCTGCTTCGGCTTGCCAATGTAAAGAGCGGGTTATCTGCATCCAGCTCAGCCTGTGCTCCTAACATCCCGGCTGCAGCACTGGAAGCTTTACTGGCAAGTCTATCTTTTTCCAATAAAAGGACCTTTTTACCTCGTTTAGCTAATTGAAAAGCAATGGATCCACCAATTACTCCTCCCCCAACAATGATTGCATCATATATGGAATTCATCTTATGTCTCCTTTCCTAAAGACTTCGAATATTCTTTAACGGCTCTAACCGGATTTTCCGCTTCAAGCACACCTGACATGACTGCAATTCCTTGTGCCCCAGCATCGCGCACGATTTGGCAATTGGAGGGTGTTATTCCGCCTATTGCAATAATCGGAAGATTGACATTTTTTGTAATTGCATGAAGCTCCTCAACTCCCTTAGGAGGAAGACCGCGTTTTGAATCCGTTTCAAAAACATGACCATATATCGCGTAATTGGCACCGTAGCGGAAAGCGGCTTTTGCTTCATCCATGGAATGGATCGAACAGCCAACACTCATCCCTGGAAATGCTCTTTTTACGACTCCTGCATCTAAACTATGAAAAGCCAATTGCACACCAAACACTTTGTGCGCCCAGGCTACATCCACCCTGTCATTAATGATGATCTTAGACAGCGGAATCTTATTATTATGTAACAGGGTCACTGCTCGATAGAGTTCTGATGCATTCATATTTTTTTCCCTTAGATAGAAGAAATCAACATGTTCCTGAATGTTTGAAGCGATTTCTACGAACTTTTCAATTGGCTGTTTCCCAGTAGAAATAATATGCAATTCTTGTGCATTCATACTTAGAACCCCTAACTAGTAAACTTGCAATCTCATAAAATCAAATAGGTAGTAACGGGAAATGAACCGATAGATAAAACCCTGCCAACAGCAGGATGATAAAATACAGAATGAATCCATGGTCTTTTATTGAAAACCCAAATTCATAATAGTATGTTCGATCCCGAGTGTCTGTAAATCGCTTCGCCTCCATCGCAACCGCGATTCTGTGAGCACGTCTGATGCTTCCGGATAACAATGGGATGGAATAGGCTTTCATTTTATAATATACCGATCTGATCCCTTTTCCCTTTTCGAAACCGCGTACCTTCATCGCGTTTCGTATCGTTTGTAACTCTTCCATCATGATGGGGATAAGCCTTAAAGCTGCCATGAAACTATAAGCATATTTCGGTTTAAGCTTAACTTGCTGCATTAAGGAATAAAACAAGTTCACAGGTCTCGTCGTCAAGGAAAAAGTTAAACCAAGTGCCGCAAAAAGCAAAGCTCGAAAGCCTACCAGTAACCCCCTCATGAAACTTTCTTCCGTAATCGATATAAGACCCCACTCAAACCAAAGTGTCTCACCTTTACCGAATAAAATCATTGCTAGAGAAGTGGATATAAAAATGAAACAAAAAGGGATTGACAAAAGTAAGATGCGTTTCATCGAATGCCCCGTAAAACACAAAAATAAGAATAAAACACCAATGGTCACATTCATCATATAATTCAGATCATGAATGAATAATGCCACAATGCATAAAACAAGCAATGCGCATAGTTTAAGGCTTGGGTTAACCTTATGGAGCCATGTTTCTGCACTTGAAACATTCATCTACATGACACTCCTTTTAAAATGATAAAACTTTGGTCTCCATAAATCCGGATTGCGTGTTGACCTTTTCATCACTTATTACATTTCCGTCTTTAACCGTCCAGATCCTGGTTGCAAAGTTTCTTGAAATATGATCGTCATGAGTTACCATGATCACTGTTGTTCCACGCCTTCGATATTCCTCAAACCATTCCAGTAATGCAAAGGTATTTTTCGAATCTTGGCCAAAGGTAGGCTCATCCAAGAGAATGATTTTTTTGTCTATGACGATAGAGGCAGCTACACTTAAACGACGCTTTTGACCCATTGATAATTGAAATGGATGTTTATCCCGATGGGCCTCTAGGCGGAACACTTCAAGCAATGATTGAACTCTCTCCCTTATTTCTTGTTGTGGCCTTTTTCCAATTCGCAATGAATAAGCAATCTCTTCATATACAGAATTTGCAACGAACTGAAACTCAGGATTTTGAAAGACAAACGTCATATGATCGGTTAGATTTTTCATCCTTTTAATAGGGGCTCCCATTAATTCATACGTACCATTCGTTTTTATGAACTGCATCAGTGCATGCAAAAGAGTACTCTTTCCCGCGCCATTTTCTCCCCTGATTACAATCCATTCCCCTGAATGGACCATCAATCCTTCAACCTTGATTTTTTCCTCTTTATTCCGAAAACCGCTAAAGCCTTGCACATGCATTAGGGGTGAACCGTCTGCAAATTGTTGTTCCCGAATGGGGGCATTCTCTTGTATATATTCATCCCAAACACCAGGGAACCAAATTCCATGTTCTTTCATTTCCTTTTTATATAGTGAAAGGATGGTATCTCTTGGACCATCAGCTATAATTTCACCTTCACCGTTAAAAAGCACGATTCGTTCGATGAATTCTAAAACATGGTCAATTTTATGCTCGACGATAATTACCGTTTTGTCTCGACCGACTTCCTTCAACAAATCCCAGATTTCTTTAGTTCCTTCCGGATCAAGCATGGCGGTTGGTTCATCTAAAAATATCACTTCCGGTTCAAGGGCCAATACTGAAGCGATTGCCAGACGCTGTTTCATCCCGCCTGATAATGTTTCTATACTTGTATGGCCTAGGTTCAATCCTACTTTACGAATATGATTTTGGATTTTCTCATTCATTTCTTCTTTAGGGACGGAAAGGTTCTCAAGGACGAAGGCAATTTCCTCATCGGCAAATGGCATGCAAAACTGACTATCAGGGTCTTGAAAAACATATCCCCATGAAGAAGCGCATTTCAATTTCTCCGCTTTCATCGGGACTTCGATGGAATTCGGAATCAATCCGCTTAACACTTGCAAAAGAGTCGACTTACCACATCCTGATGGTCCCAACAATAGAACTTTTTCACCTTTATCAATCGAGACTGATAGGTCCTTGAAAATCAAAGACCCATCACCTGGAAATTTCATTCTTAACTTCTCAACAGAAACGATTGGTTTCATGGCCATCAACCTCTACTTTTGGTCCAGTTCTGCATAATCTTTACTTGAAACTGGACGAACTAGATTAGTTACTCCTGTTGCTTCCAGGACTTTAACTAGATAATAAGCAGTTACACCTGCAAAGAATATGGAACCCACAAACCTCGCTATCATGAATAACGATAAATTCCAAAGAGTGAGAGCACCTATTTCCCCGTAGGCAAAATCCATTAATACTGATGCAAGGCAGGAAGCTATCGCAGCTAAAACGGCCACCGGCATATTGAATTTTTTATATTTGAACGCCATGAATACCAGTTCAGCGAACAAACCTTGGACCACCCCATATAAGAGTACGGACAGCCCCCATGGTGAACCTAGAAAGAATTCACCTGAAGCTGCAGCTATCTCTGCCAGAAGTGCCACACCCGGTTTCCGTAAAATCAAAAAGGCGACGGGGCCAGCTATAAACCACATTCCATAAATAAGTTGATCTAGATGTAATCCTAATGGTTTAACGGAATAATAAATCGAACCCCAAAGGATATAAACGATTCCAAATGCTACGGCAATCACGATCGTGACTAATATATCCGTTAATTTCAATCCTTTTTTCATGTTTCAATCTCCTTTATACTTCTAGTGTTTCCTTATGCATAGGCCATGTCTCTAAACGATAAGCCATTTCCCAAAATGAGTACTCATATTGGCTGCTAAGGATAAAATGCTCCTTCATTCTTTCCTTATCTTCATCTGTTACCTTTTCAGCAATCTTATCAAGCCTCGCAATTTGTTCTTCTACCAAAGAGCGGAACCACTCTCCACCGTAAGCCGCTATCCATTCTTGATAAATCGGCTCTTCCGGTTTACACTCTTGCAGCTTTTCACCTATTTCATAATACAGCCAATAACATGGCAAGATAGCCGCAATAACGTCACCTAAATGTCCAGAATATGCCGCACGATACATATGGGAAGTGTAAGCATAGGCAGTCGGGGCAGGTTTGAAATTTTCCCGTTCTTCTTTGGTGATGCCTAATCTCTCAGAAAAATTTTCATGAAGCTTCAACTCCGCTTCATATGTTCCCTGTGCGTGGCCGGCAAGCCTGCTTGTTGTATGTAAATCTGTAGCCTTGACTGCTCCTAAAGCTTGAACTCTAGCAAAATGAGATAAATAATAGGCATCCTGCTTGACATAAAAACGAAAACACTCTATTGGCAATGTGCCATCTCCTATTCCTGCAACAAACGGGTGATTAAAGCTAGCTTCCCAAATATGATCAACTTCCTGGCGGATTTCCTCTGAAAACTTCATGTCCATTACCTCCAAATTCTATTTTTTTATGAATGATACGGATAAAAGCCTTTTATAACCCCTTTTTTTTGCAAATAAAAAACCACTTTCTTTAACGTAAAGAAAGTGGTTGTACTTGAAATAATACAGAAACGTATTGTCCCAGACCCCACTTCCCTACGCTGGTATAAACCAGATCAGGTTCTAAGGGTCTTAAAGTCATACTTTAATCTCAGCTTCTCAGGTAAAATCAGTTTTTACCTATAAAGCACCCCTAGTGGTACAAATTGTATATATATTTCATTTGCCTTTATATTAACACGATAAATCCAATTGTCAAACGTATTAGAAAAGTTTTCAATCAAAGATGTTCATTATTAATCTTTTGGATTACTAGTCTTTCAATCTTCTAATACGTTAAGGATGAAGAAAAGAGGATGCCCCAGCCCCCCCATTCTCTATGGAATAATAAGATACTCTTATCCTCTTTTTTTTAAAGACAGACATAACAAAGTATTATGCATCAAAGTATTGGATAGATTGGATCTCTTAATTTGAATTCATAGTTTTCGTCTACAATCCCTACAACTTTATCGCTGTCATAAATCTCCATATGCTTAGCTGTGCGGCAATCGTATAGCACTTTTATCCATAAACTCCAGAATGTATCTTGTGTTAACTAATCAAACGGAGGCTTAATGAAGTGTTCTCACTGACTCAGATGTAAAGGGAACCAATTCTGCTGTTCGGCCGTCACGAATCTTGTTTACCCAAGCAGGATCAACCATTAATGCCCGACCCACGGCTACCAGATCAAATTCTTCACGCTCAAGCCTTTCGATTAACCCGTCGATCTTGGTATTTTTGGCACTCTTTCCTTCCGTAAAGTGACTCGTAAAATCGTTATCCAGACCGACTGATCCAACCGTAATCGTCGGTTTACCCGTCAGCTTTTTTGTCCATCCGGCGAGATTCAGATTGGAGCCTTCGAACTCAGGCTCCCAGAAACGGCGGGTCGAGCAGTGGAAAATATCGACGCCCGCATCGGAAAGTGGCGTCAGGAACCGTTCCAGCAGCGCCGGCGTTGCTGCCAGTTTCGCTGTAAAATCCGTCTGCTTCCATTGCGAGAACCGCAGCACAATCGGGAATTCCGGTCCGACGGCACGGCGGCAAGCTTCGATGACCTCAACCGCGAAGCGGGTGCGGGCAACCATGTCGCCGCCATAGCTGTCGGTACGCGGGTTCGTTTTCTCCCAGAAGAATTGGTCGATCAAATATCCATGCGCACCGTGAAGCTCAATGCCGTCGAACCCAAGCCGCTTGGCTTCGAATGCTGCCTGCGCAAAGGCTTGAACGATTGCGGCGATATCCAATTCCGAATAATCGCCAACATGCCCTTGCGCACCCATATGCCAAATCTGCGGAATAATCCGTCCGCCTACTTCGTGTACAGCAGCCACGACGTTTGCCCAACCGTTTAATGCAGCTTCGCCATAGAAATGCGGTACATTGGCTTGATTGGACGAATCCGAATGATTAATCACCGTACCTTCTGTCACGATAAGTCCAACGCCATTTTCAGCCCTGCGGCGATAATAGGCGGCCACATCCGGACCAGGCACTCCTTCAGGAGAAAATTGTCTCGTCATCGGTGCCATCACTATACGATTTGCCAGCGTCGTATTTCCGAATGCGAATGGTTTAAACAAGTTTTGAATAGATTGAGAATAATTCATAATTGACCTCCAAATAATTGAAATAGTGTTGTAGAATATATCCGCAACAGATTAGTAATTGCGTTCTTTGCTGAGAGCATCGTTCGGATAAGTTGGGAGCCCTTGCCTGGGTTGTCAGGCCGTAATCAACAGCCAATCCTGGCCGCCCTCCATAAGGTCAATCCCCCGTTCTGTCCTGCATGGATCTGACCATACGTGTCACCATCTTGCGCGGCATTAATCGCGGAATGAACGCCACGAACCGGTTGCGAGCCCCTGGCATCACGAGCGTCTTCCCGCGCAAGAAGCCTCGGTACCCTTCCTCAGCCACCTGCCCGGCCTCCATGATGGCCCCACTCTGGAACAGCTTCGAGGCGCCCATACCCGAACGATCGACGAATCCGGTTGACGTCAGCCCCGGACATAGTGCCGTCACAGTAACACCCGTGCCGCTCACCTCGTTCTCGAGAGCCTCGGTGAACGACAGCACGTACGCCTTCGTCGCGTAGTAAACCGACATCATAGGTCCCGGGAAAAAACCCACCAACGAAGCAACATTCATAATGCCCCCTTGGCCCCGTTTGACCATATCTGGCAAGAACAACTTCGTCATAACAGTCAGAGCCTTGATATTGACATCAATCATATTCGTCTCTTGCTCCAACTTCGTTTCCAAGAATGTCCCGTACAAACCGAAGCCGGCATTATTGACAAGATAGTCGACGACAACCCCCTTCTCCTTAAGCTCCGCGACAATCTCCTCCGGTACGCCGGGTGATGCGACATCCTTGGCGATGACTGTCGTTTGGATGCCATATTTATTCCGATATTCCTTCGCTAGTTCCAAAAGTTTACCCTCGCTCCGCGCCACCAGCACTATATCATGTCCATCTTTGGCGAAACGATCCGCCAACTCTTGGCCAATCCCACCCGACACTCCAGTGATAAGTACAGTTTTTCTCATTTTGCAATCCACCTCTGTTTTTAGTGTAAAACTTTAAACCGTTTTGCAGCGTTTTCTAACCCCTGATTGTGACTATGGATGGTGTTTAGCCATACAGCAGAATCCTCTGGTCGGACCGTACTCAAGAAAAGTTGCCAGCCTCGCCCAACATTAAAGAACGAACATTCTAGTAAAGTGAAAAATAATAACGCAAACAGTTTTCTCAAAAGATTTCATTGACATGAAGTAGATACTCTTATGCTCTTCTTTTTTTAAACACTGAAAGTCCATTCTTAGAAATATTGTGAAGTAGGGACAACCAAACACTATAATTAGGTTTAGGAAGTTTTGATTTGCCTATTCGTGCTAATTGCTGCTCATACCAACCTAGCTCTAACATAGATGACGCTTTTTTATCTAAACTTGTAATTCCTGTCTTAATTGGTTTAATCTTTACCGTTTCATATTTCCCCTCAAAGATTTGGTTTGGTAGATCGGGTACAAGTGCAAATGGTTTTGCTAAGCCAACCATATCTATCGTCCCACTGGCTATAGCTTCAGTCATACCTTCTTGAGAACGAAACCCTCCTGTAACAACTAATGGTGTAGAGACTAATTTTCTCGCCTTATTAGCATATTCCAAGAAATAAGCTTCCCGTTTCTTTGTACTTTCTTTCACCTCGCCCCCCATCATCTTGGGATTTTCGTAATTCCCCCCGGAAATTTCAATTAAATCAATACCGACTTCAGATATTCTCTGAAGAACCTCCATCGATTCCTCTTCCGTGAAACCACCTCGTTGAAAATCAGTGGAATTTAACTTGATACCAATGGGGAAGTTCTCGCCTACTTGATTACGTATTTCCTGATAAATTTCCATTAAAAATCTCATTCGATTCGTTAAACTTCCACCCCATTCATCTGTACGTTGGTTATGATATGGCGATAAAAATTGATTAACTAGGTATCCATGGGCTGCATGAATTTGAACACCTGTAAATCCAGCATTTTTTGAAATTTTAGCTGCATTTCCGAAGCGTATAATCAGGTCTTTGATTTCCGGTGTAGTAAGGGCGCGCGGTTTATTAAAAAAGTCCTTAACATCCCCAGAAAGTGGGACAGCACTTGGCGCGACAGGTTCCTTTGATATGGTCTTAGGTGACTGTTTTCCAGGATGATTTAATTGCGTCCAAAGGTGAGTTCCATTTTGCGTGCCAGCTTTTGCCCATTTCTTGAGTTTGTCTAAGTCACGCTCATCTTCAATAACAACGTTTCCAGGTTCCCCTAAGGCTTGTCTATCAATCATAACGTTTCCTGTCACCAGAAGCCCCGCACCGCCATTTGCCCATGTTTCGTATAAAGTAATTAAGGGCTGTGTAGGATTATTATCAGCTGTCGCTAGTGTTTCACTCATGGCTGATTTAAAAAATCGATTTTTGATGTTTACTCCATTTGGGAGTTGTAGAGAATTTGCTAAAATAGTATTGTTATTTTTCATTTTTTTCTCTCACCTCAATTAATTTCTTTTATATAAAAGAGCATCTATACTCTTCCTTTGTTAACAAATATTATACCGACTTGACCATCTTTTAATTTAGGGTAAATGTATTTTAATCCATTCTAATCCTTCATTTTAAAATCACATTCTTTATTGTAAATATCACCAACTGTAAGAATCAGGATATTATAAGTTGGTGCCTCGATGTACAGAGAGGAAAAACTGACGATCTCACCTGAGACTATGCATCAAGAAATAGCTTCACATGTGCTGTAAACAGTTCAGGAAATTGGAACAGGTGCCCATGCCCGGAGTCCGGGTAAATGATAAGCTGTGCGTTAGGTAGTTGCTGAGCAAGAATGTAACTGTTTTCGGTAGGAACCATGATATCCTCAACACCGTTAGTTACAAGCACTGGTTGCTTAATCTTATGCAACCATTCATACGATTGGTCAGGTAACCGATCAGCCCACTGTTCTATCGCCTTCAATTGTGCGTCGCGTACCTGCAGCGAACTTTCAAATTTTTTCTGGGCAATAATACGCTTCAGTGAAGCACTTCCAGCCGCGCGACTAGTTTCGGTAGGATTATAAAAAAGGAACATGAATCTTTCGAAGGCGCCATTAGCATCTTCGCTAGCCATAGCCTCATTAACATCCTGCCGAAATTTATTAACGCCTGATTGTGGAGCGGTACCCGCCAATACTATGCGGCGAATTAAATTCGGATGTTGCAATACTAACTCCTGAGCTACGAACCCACCAATTGAGAAGCCAAGCACATCGACCTGTTGTAAACCAAGTGCTCTAATGAAGGACGCTGCATCTTTGGCCATTTCAGCTATAGTAGAAGGAGTTTCGCCACTGGTTTCACCTACACCGCTATTATCGAAAAGAATAATGGGTCTATCTTCAGCTAGAGCCCCAATAAGCTCGGGATCCCAGTTTTCCATTGTTCCTCGGAAGTGGATAAAGAACACCAGTGGAATACCAGCTTCTTTGCCAAACTTCCTATAGGCAAACCGAATTCCCTCCGCTTCGACATATCTTGTTGTACTTGGAATAGTAAATGTTGACATAATTTTTTCTCCTTTCGAACTAATCGTTCGGGTAGTTGTTGAAGCGAGACATCGCCTTACGCAATGATTAACTTGTTGATTACGCGAATAGTTCCCAGTTATGTTCATTACTAATGCGGCGAAATTATATGCTTCTAGTTATTATTTCATCACAATGTTGCACTTTGGATAAGCAAGCGTTAACGCACACGCTTGGCTTGTTGGCTTTTTGACAAGTGTGGGTGTCGTTGAAACACTTATAATTTAAGAATGACCGTTCTTAAATTATCAAAAAAAAGAAAACTTAATCCAAGACAGACAGTGTTATGTCGATAATGTTTTCCAGTTTTTGTTTGTCATCGGTGGTTTTCGCCAAGACGCGTAATCCCACTAATGAATTATGGATAAACTGGGAGAGCCTTTCCACAGCATGATGTTCGGATACTTCCCCCGATTTTTGACCACGCAACAATAGCTCATACAGCAGACTTTCTGTCTTGGTAAAACTCTCCACAACCTTTTCTGCTGCTTCTTCGTCATGCAAAGACAATTCAACTGCTGTATTCACTGTCAAGCATCCGATCTGTTGTTTTTCGTTTGTGTGGATCACCATCTCAAATAAACGCCTGATAGCCTTCTTGACCGAACCGAGCTGCTTTACTTGCGTGTCAATTTGGGTTTCTACTATCTCGTCATAGCGTTCCAATGCTTTCATGAACAACGTATGCTTGTCACCAAATGTATCATAGATACTTCTACGGTGAACGCCCATATGGTTCACCAAATCTTGCATGGATGTTTTTTCATAACCCTGCTGCCAGAAAAGCTCCATTGCTCTCCTTAATGCTTCTTTTTCATCAAATTCTTTACTTCTAGCCATGTAGTCCCACCTTAGAACGTATTATCTCTTACTTCTGAAAAGGTCTGAGAATCATTTGACGTACTTAGATCGCAACAATTTTATATCATCCCTCCCTCAATCAATTCTTCAGAATTAAAGAATGATCATTCTCATTTGGAAAGGGAAACAAAATTGTAGCTTGCTTTAAGCATATCAATTTAAGAACGATCAGTAAAGAATTATTAATGAGGGTGAAAAACATTAATTTCAAACTTGTTAGAACTTATTCATGCCGATGAAAGCAAAAAGCATCTTATTCCTCAAAATACGTATAACGCATTAAAAGTAATGGTTGGGAGTTCTTTATTGAACTCCCCTTCAATTCAAAAGTGATTTTACGACTGAGACCATATTTTAGTTATTCAAGAAAATGGCGCTTTTCTGGAGTACAGATTGCAAGTTTACTTTTGCTTATATTGATTAGTTCGGCACATAATCCATAAATTATTTAATGATATGAATTGGGGTTCCAAGTGCAACTTCGGCAGCTTCCATTGTCATTTCTCCAAGTGTGGGATGGGCATGGATTGTCAAAGCGATGTCTTCTGCTGTCAATCCTGTTTCAACAGCCAAAGCTAACTCCGAAATGAGATCTGAAGCATTTGCTCCGGCAACTTGCGCTCCGATAATAAGTCCATCTTCTTTACGAGTTACAAGCTTAACGAACCCTTCTGTGCTGTCAAGTGACAACGCACGTCCATTTCCCGCATATGGGAATTTTGCAGCTACTACTTCAATACCTTCATCTGTTGCTTGTTGTTCAGTATAACCTACAGTTGCAAGCTCAGGGTCTGAAAATACGACTGCTGGAATGCCTATATAATCAATTTCAGATGGATGTCCGGCAATCGCTTCAGCAGCAATTTTTGCTTCATAGAATGCCTTATGTGCTAATTGCGGACCTGGAACAACATCCCCGATTGCATAAATATTAGGAACATTCGTGCGGCATTGCTTATCGATTTCAATAAGTCCACGGCCAATCACTTTTACGCCTGTTTGTTCAAGACCTATTCCATCCGTATTCGGGCGGCGTCCAACCATTACAAACACATAATCAGCGTCTATTTTCTGTTCTTCGCCTTTTACCTCAAAGGTTACAGTGACGCCATTTTCTGTTTCTTCTACACCTTTTGCCATTGCTTTGGTATAAAATTCTACACCTTTTTTCTTCATACTCTTCGTAACAACGGCTGACATTTGTTTTTCAAAACCTACGCCTAAAATTTCATCTGCACCCTCTAAAATCGTTACTTGGGTACCAAAGTTTGCATAGGCACCGCCAAGTTCAATTCCGATAACACCGCCGCCAATAACAACGATTTTTTCAGGAATTTCATTTAAGCTGAGGGCACCAGTCGAATTTAGAACGCGTTTTGAATATTTAAATGTAGGCAACTCGATTGAACGCGATCCTGTTGCAATAATTGCATTTTTAAAGGTGTATGTTTGAGCATTTTTTTCGCCCATTACGCGTAATGAATTATTGCCTACAAAGAATGCTTCACCACGTACAATCTCAACTTTATTTCCTTTTAATAGTCCTTCGACACCGCCAGTTAACTTTTTCACTACACTAGCTTTCCACTCTTGTACTTTTGAAAAATCAACCTTTACATTCTCTGCTGTAATCCCAAATGCATCCGAATGCTTAGCTGTTTCATAGCGGTGACCAGCGGCAATTAATGCCTTTGAAGGTATACAGCCGACATTACAACATACACCGCCCAAATATTCCTTTTCAACAATTGTTACTTTTTGTCCCAGCTGGGCAGCACGAATTGCTGCTACATAACCCCCAGGACCTGCACCGATGACTATAGTATCTGTTTCAATTGGGAAATCTCCGACAACCATTACTTACGCCTCCATTAACAATAGTTTTGGGTCGTTTAATAATCACTTAATATGATTCATTGCATTCAGCGCTGTAGCTCCGTCGATCCTTCTGTGGTCAAACCTTAATGAAAGAGTAAGTACAGGCGCTATTAGTATCTAGAACAATTGGTTGCTAAGCAATACGGCCAACCCACGAATAGCTATTTCAGGATGGTGGTAATAACAGTTGTAAACCATTGTCAGTCAGCTGAACCAATGTCTGAAATCTTACTGATGCACCCCTCATTTCATTCGGTGCAAGTTTGCAAAAGCATATTCCATCGCAGCAGCTTTATCACATTAACCCACAAGTAGCATGCCCCCCCGATTTCGATATCTTCCAGAAAATCCCATTCCAATAACAACTCTGCCTTCTTCACACATCTACAACCTTAAAACCAAGCACTTTTGCAACTGGAGATTCAGGTATTTCACCCGTCATCATTTTCTTATAGAATATAACTCACTAAAAAAACCAAACGGTCTTTTTTTATCCAAAAAAAAGAATCAATAACTGAATTAGAAAAATCGCTTTTAATATGCCTTCTTTTTTTATTCCTGTCGCCTTCATTATTTCAGAGATAGAAGTGGATTATAGCCATTTGTGTTGAATAAAGACGATGATTGCTCAATAATAAATTTTTTCGTTCGTTCACCTTTATTCATCTTTTCTAAACTCCTTTTCTAAAAAAGAACAATCGGTCTTTTTTATTATTTAACATCATTAATACCGTTTATGTCAAGTATTGAACATGATAATAATTTAATGCACTTTTTGTTCTACGCTTAAATCAATTAGCGAGCCGCGTTCACCTTTTTTCATAATCTGGATAATCCGTCATTCCTTAAGGGATTCTATGTACCGAATCAAGTTGTTCTCGGCCAGAACGAATATAAGAGGTTAATCCAATTGGAGTGCTTTAATGAGAACTTCTGACTCCCACCAACCCTTTACATTCTTATCTCTTTAGTGATCTTTACGTCTAGAAAAGATAATCCTAAGGTTAAGCCTAAAGTTGTACCAAAATCATGAACGTCAATTTCTGATGTTCGAAAAATATAATTTAAAATATATGTCGCAGCACTAAAGAAAATAAGCAAAGTAATTATTTAAACGTCAAGTAGCTCCAAATACACGATAAAAACTGTGTTTTCGGGACTACTTTTTGTTGCTTCCCTTTTATCACATAATCACATAAAATAACCTCCACATATTTGTAAGGAGATTACCACATTTATTGCCCAGCAAATACTATAACAAAAGGGGTATTCATTTCGGAAAGTTTACTCATGAATTCAGTCGGTTTACTCGTGAATTTGACGATTTTACTCGTGAATTTGACGATTTTACTCGTGAATTCTTTTATTTTCTAAAAAATGGCCTATATGTCAGGGAACAGTCTGCATGACTGTCACCTGACATATAGGCAATCTACTACCAGAAGAAAGTATAATATTATTTATACATTCGATGTTGCTTTTAGTTTTATATTTTCCTCCATCTGTGGTTTATCATAGCTACCATAAATCTCTTTTACAACCAGTAACGCCAAGGCCGCCATTATGCTCGGAACTGTGAAGGCCATAAATGCATTTTGTGACGAATAGTTTGCAGCCAGCAATAAACCTATTAATGTAGGGGCAACAATCGCTCCAATTCTGCCAAACGCCAAGGCCCAACCTATCCCGGTGGTCCTTATCTCCTGTGGATAATACTCGGAAATATACGTATTGGCCAAATTCATCGTACCCACTGTACAGGCACCTCCAAAAGCGATTAAAATATATAATGCTACTACATTTGAGGTTAATCCTAATATTACAAA
Organism: Peribacillus sp. CSMR9; assembly: GCF_033141925.1. Classification (NCBI taxonomy): domain Bacteria; kingdom Bacillati; phylum Bacillota; class Bacilli; order Caryophanales; family Bacillaceae; genus Peribacillus; species Peribacillus sp. CSMR9. The sequence goes on along the minus strand of NZ_JAOPHO010000014.1, from coordinate 54,281 downwards.
GCAGACCGTCCCAATGGCACAGAGGGATACAAGCACTCTTCTATGGCCCATTTTCCCAACTAAGTACCCTCCAATTATCGATCCGCCAATTTGCCCTATCCCCGATATAAGATTGAAAGATAAACTGGATGTAAGGCCGTATCCGGACTGCTGCATGATTTTTGGTAACCATGTATTGAGTCCGTATACCATAAGTAAACAATTAAAGGCAGCTACCCAAAACGCAAATGTACTAAGAGTACGCTTATCTTCAAAGAGTTTCTTGACTGGAAAGCCCTTTGCCCTTTCTTGGACTTTGGCAAACTCATAATCGTCCAAATCTTTATAGTCGCCCTCTGGATCAATGCGGTTCAGAATTCCGGCAAGCTTTACCCCTTCTTTTCGAATAGCATAATAGGAAAGGGATTCAGGAAATTGCTTCATGAAAAAAGGAAGTGCCAATAAGGGAAGCGCCCCAATCCAATACGAAACCCTCCAGCCCATTTGTTCCATCACATACATTCCAATTAGAGAGGCCAGTATGCTTCCTATGGAATATCCACAGTACATAGAGGTTACAATGAGCACCTTGTTCTTTTTGGGTGAGTATTCCGCCATTAAGGAGATAACGTTTGGCATTAATCCTCCCATTCCCAAGGCTGCTATAAATCGCATAATCGAGAAAAAGGCAGGATTTGGGGCAAAACTTGAAAGTAATGTAAAAACACTGAATATACAGATGCAAATGGCAAGCACTCTTTTTCTCCCCATTTTATCCGCCAGGGGTGCAAAAATAAGGGCTCCTACCATCATTCCGAACAATGAATAACTTGCTATTCCGCCAGCTTCCACTGGCGTCAAGTTCCATTCCTCCATCATCAAAGGCAAACCTACTCCATACATGGCTATATCAAATCCATCGAAGGTAATTGCGAACAAACACCACATAAAGACCATTAAATGAAAACGGCCAAATTTACTATTACCCACCACTTCTGAAGCATTTACTTCGCGCAATTAATTCCCTCCTCTTAGTTCACGTTATAACATGTAAAGTCAGTTTCCCTAATTCACCATAATCAGCTATAACTTCATCGTTTGCCTGTATGGGAATGGCATCTGTAATCCCGCCCACTAAAACAATCATTCCAGCCTGAATGGATAGTCCTTCACGGCTAATCATTTTTACAAGTTCCACAATCGAATGAATCGGATGATCCAGTACAGCTTCTCCAAGACCCTTCTTTTGTATTTCACCATTTTGATAAAGCCTAACTTCTGCTTGAGCCCAGTCCGTGTGATACGGTGAAAAAGCTTGATTGCTAAGCAAAATTTTAGCTGAGGATGCATTATCCGCTACTACATCTGTAAGTGTAAAGGAAAAATTTTTATAACGGCTGTCAATAACCTCTAAAGCTAGAAATACGCATTCTACAGCCGGCCAGACATCTTTCGCCGTTATATTTGCACCTTTCAGTTCTTCTTTGAATAAAAAAGCAAATTCGGGTTCCACTCTTGGATGAATGAATTCCCCTACTTTTAATACTGGTTTGGTTAGTTCCATGGCAGATGTCAACCTGCCATAGATCGCTTCTTCTACCCCTACTTGCTGTTGTTTGGCTTTGCTGGTCAAGCCCATCTTCCACCCTATGAATCTGTTATCACCAGTGATCGTCTCATTTATGCTCAACTTCTGAATTTCATATGCTTGATTTACTGTTAGTTCAGGATTGGATAATGTAAGCTTATCCATTTCACGGCCATTTTTTTGCGATTCGGCTACCCGTTTTGCTAGTTGAACTAGTTTCATTTTAAAGTCCCTTCCTTCTGCAGCGCCATTTGCTCAGCTACTTCAATTATCGTATCTTCCTGACCACCAACCACTTTTTGTCGACCCAGCTCCATCAAAATATCCCGGGCGTCCACTCCATACTTTTTCGCCGCTTTGTTTGCATGCAATAAAAAACTGGAGTAAACGCCACTATAACCCATGATTAAACTCGAGTCTGTTATTTCCTGGGGCTTTGGCATGATCGTATTTCCAACTTCCTCCGAAAGATCAAGCATTTTATATAAGTCAATATCAGTACGGATACCCAGCCTATCCAGCACGGCAACAAGCACTTCGGTCTGGGTATTACCAGCACCTGCACCGAGACAGCGAATGCTGCCATCGATCCTATTTGCCCCCTCTTCAATTGCCACAAGGGAATTTGCCACAGCAAGAGATAAATTATTGTGAGCATGAAACCCGATATCGATATTCAGTTTTGATTTTAATAACCTGATCCGCGTCTTGACTTCATTTGGCAAAAAAGATCCAGCGGAATCAACAACATACACAGCATCTGCTCCATAGGATTCCATTAAACTGGCTTGCTCAAGAAGTTTTTCCGGTGATGCCATGTGAGACATCATTAAAAACCCGATTGCTTCCATACCGAGATGTTTCGCAGCTTCCAGATGTTGCTTTGAGACATCCGCTTCCGTTACGTGCGTTGCAATCCGCGCCATTTTCGCCCCAACGTGAGCAGCTTCCCTTAATTGATCAATTGTCCCGATACCAGGAATTAAAAGCACTGAAATAACCGATTTTCCGGCAGCTTCAACAGCGGCTTCCACCAATTCAATATCATTTACTTTTGAAAATCCATATTGCAAGGATGATCCGCCTAGGCCATCTCCATGCGACACTTCAATATAAGGGACACCTGCAGCACTAAGTTTCCCAGTCATGTTCTTTACTTGATCGATTGTATATTGATGTGCCACTACATGGCTCCCATCCCGCAATGCAACTTCAGTCACCAATACATCTTTACGCAAATGAACCCCACCCTTACAGTTCCGATTTACTATTTCAAACATAATTTTCGAGTTTGCTTTTAGCGATTTCTTCCCCTACTTTTACAGCCGAGGCCGTCATTATATCCAAATTACCTGCATAAACGGGAAGAAAATCTCCTAAACCTTTCACTTCCAGGAGGACTGTTATTTGTTTTCCATCAATTATCGGCTCTGTTTTCAGACGGTAACCTGGAACATATCCAGAAACTTTTTCCGCCATCTTATTGATGGACGTTGTTATCTCTTCCACATCAAAGGAATCCGATTTAAGCAGACAATGAATGGTATCCCTCATAATGAGCGGCGGTTCGGCCGGATTCAGCAGAATGATAGCTTTTCCTTTTTTTGCTCCACCTACCTGTTCCAGGGCCCTTGCCGTCGTTTGGGTAAACTCATCAATATTAGCCCGAGTTCCGGGACCGGCACTCTTGCTGGAAATTGTCGCAATTATTTCGGCATATTCGACTTGGGCCACTTGACTGATTGCATGAACGATAGGGATTGTCGCCTGACCGCCGCATGTAATCATGTTAACAACCGCTTCATTCAAATTTTCTTTTAAATTCACGGAAGGAACGATAAACGGTCCGATCGCGGCAGGTGTCAAGTCTATCAGCTTCTTGTTCATCTTTTTCAAGGCTTCGCAGTGAAAAACATGCGCCTTCGCAGATGTGGCATCGAATAAAATGTCTGCAAGTTCAGTTTTTTCCAAAAATCCATCCATACCATTTTCAATGACATGATGTCCGTGCATCCTAGCCTTCTTCAAACCCTCTGATTCCTTGTCGATGCCAATCATTACCGACATTTCGAGAACATCCGACCGATGAATTTTCATCATTAAGTCCGTGCCGATATTCCCTGATCCAATAATGCCTACTTTTAGTTTTTTCAAGGCCGCTGGGCTCCTTTCACTCAAAATTAACCGAGACCTTTCCAAGTTTATCTCCAAAGTCAGCAGAAAAACGGTCACCTGGTTTCGCTTCGATTGCTGCGGATAATGCACCGGATAAAATGACTTCGCCCGCATTCAATGAACCTTTAAACCCATTTAGTTTATTTGCGAGCCAGGCTACGCACGTTGCTGGATTTCCAAGTACTGCATCACCTGTCCCTTGGTTCATGAATTCGCCATTTTTATATAGGCTCATTTGAATGGAAGGGAGGTCGATTTCACTCAAGTGAATTTTGCGATCTCCCAGAATATATAAGCCCGATGATGCATTATCCGCCACAGTGTCCTGGAGTTTAATCTTCCAGTCCATCACACGGCTATCAACGACTTCGATCGAAGCAACCACATAATCAGTGGCTTCGATTACATCATCAACCGTAATATTTGGACCGTGAAGATCCTTCTTTAAAATAAAAGCCACTTCTGCCTCCACTTTCGGTTGAATTAACCGGCATCTGGGAATATATCCGTTATTTTGCACTTTCATCCCATTAAGTAAATGTCCGTAATCTGGTTCATTTACTCCAAGAACCTGTTGCATAGCCTTTGAAGTCAAGCCTATTTTCTTACCTGATACTTCCAGACCGGACTGAATTTTGCTTCGAATGGTTTCAAGCTGAATTTGGTAGGCATCCTCCACATTCAAATCCGGAATTTCATTGGTGGGGGCCGAAATTCCTATTCCTGTTTTTTCCGCTTTCAAAAACCTGGCAGACCATTCTGTTAAACTAACGATCATGATGCTTCCCTCCTTCTTTATAATTTAATCGTGACGTTAGACAATTCACTGTAAAATTCGAAACTATGAGACCCACCTTCACGGCCGATGCCACTGTGCTTCATGCCCCCAAAAGGTGTGCGCAAATCACGTAAATACCAAGTATTCACCCAAATAATACCCGCTTCTATTTTAGAAGCGACACGATGCGCCCTCCTTAAATCATTGGTCCAAATCGTTGCCCCCAGTCCGTAATGAGTATCATTAGCGTGCTCTAGTACCTCTTCTTCCGTTTCGAAAGGCATGACCGTTACCACAGGACCAAAAATTTCTTCCCGTACGCAACGGGATTCACGCGTAACCCCGGCAATGATTGTCGGTTCAATGAAAAAACCTTTTTCAAACTGACCGGCTCTTCTTCCTCCAGTTAATATTTTCGCTCCTTCTTCTTTCGCCAGATCAATGTAACTCATCACTTTTTTATAATGTTCCTTTCCTATTACAGCTCCTACTTCCGTTTCGGAATCAAACGGATCCCCGACTTTCAATTTTTCTGTACGCACAACCATCTTTTTAAGGAATTCTTCATATAAACCTTGCTGAACGTAGATACGTGATCCACATAAACAAACTTCACCTTGGTTCATGAAGCTTGATTTCAATGTCGTTTCGATCACTTCATCGAGATTCGAGTCTGCAAACACAATATTCGGATTTTTCCCGCCCAGTTCAAAAGAGATTTTTTTCAACGTGGGCGCGGCAGCTTTCATGATCGCTGTTCCCGTTTTTGTTTCCCCAGTGAATGTTATCGCATCAACGTCAGGATGTTCGCTTAGAGCTGCTCCAGCTGAATTTACACCATATCCATGCACAAGGTTGACTACCCCGTCCGGAACTCCAGCTTCCTTACAAATTTCCATCAATTTTGTCGCTGTCATCGGGGTCAGTTCAGCTGGTTTCATAACCGCAGTATTGCCGGCTGCCAGACATGGTGCCAACTTCCATGTCAACAATAACAATGGTAAGTTCCAAGGATTAATCATACCTACCACCCCTACGGGTCGTCTAATCGAATAATGAAGGGCAATGTTGTTCTGATTGTAGGATTCATTACCAAGTGTGGTGATATAATCAGCAAAAAAGTGGAAATTGTGAGCTGCACGCTTGATGTCCATTTCTAGTGCAAGGCTATACGGTTTCCCTGTATCGAGGGTTTCCAACATGGTCAGTTCTTCTTTCTTTTCTAAAATGAGATCGCCGATTCGCCTTAGAACCGCAGAGCGTTCATTATCGGTAAAAGATTTCCAAGGACCTTTAAGCGCATGCCTTGCTGCAGAAACAGCTTGATTCACCTCCTCTTTTCCTCCTTCAGCAACCCATCCAAGTTTTTCTTCCGTTGCGGGATTGATATTGTCAAAAGTTTTAGATTGATTTGGATTCAGGAATTCCCCGTTAATAAAGTGCCGGCAATCTATTGATTTAACAGTATTTATACTATCTTTTGCTGCTTGCATGAAACATCCCTCTCTCTTTATTGAGATAATTGCAAAAGGTCTCAATCTTGTATTTCCACAATCATTTCAATTTCAATTGCAGTATTATTTGGAAGCTGGGCCATTCCCACCGCTGACCGAGCATGTCTTCCCCTCTCTCCAAACACGTTAACAAGCAGGTCTGATGCGCCATTCAAAACTTTAGGCTGTCCTGTGAAATTTTCAGCTGAATTAACCATGCCGAGAATTTTGACTATCTTCTTCACTCTGGATAGTTCGCCAAGCTCAGCCTTCAGCACCCGCAGAAGATTAATCATTGACTGCCTCGCTGCCTGATACCCTTCTTCTTCCGTCAGCTCTTTGCCAAGCTTGCCGTGAAAATCATCAACACCTTGTCCGGATGTGAAAATCAAATTTCCCACCCGTACGTGGCTGACGTAGTTGCCGACCGCTTCCCTTGGCATATCAAGCATGATTCCAAGTTCCTCAAGAACTTGTTCCGGTGCTTTAATCTGTTTTTCCATGCTTCTCCCCTCACGATTCCAAATTTAAAAACCTCAATGCATTTTTCCCAAGAAGATTCGCTTTCACTTCATCTGAAAGATTTAGAGCGTCATCAATTACTTTACCTGGAGGCTTTTCTCTTAATAAAAATGGATAGTCGGAACCCATCAGCACTTTCTTATAACCAAAACGTTCAACCAGATACTGAATATTCCGGATATCATAGTTCAGGGAATCGAAATAAAACTTTTGTGCATAATGGCTTGGCGGCATTGAGGTTTTTCTTAAATCAGGCCATACTTCCCATCCCTGATCAATCCGCGGTAAAATATATGGGAATGAGCCCCCGCCATGAGCAAAACATAGTTTCAGAGCCGGGAACTTTTCCATGACGCCACTCCATAAAATGCTTGCTGCCGCCAGTGCGGTTTCACTCGGCATCGCGATTGTATACATAAGGTTATGCCGTTCCGTTCGGTCTTTTGCCATTGTCTCCCAAGGGTGTATAAACAGTGGGACATTCCATTTTTCAGCCATTTGGAAGAATTCTAATAAAACAGGTGAATCTAGATTCTCTCCGTTTACGTTTGTACCAATCTCAATCCCCGCCAAACCAAGTTCAAATTTACAGCGTTCCATTTCGCCAATTGCCACTTTCAAATCCTGAAGCGGAACAGTCCCGAGACCGATGAACCTGTCAGGATGCCTGTTCACAGTCTCAGCAATAAAATCATTCTGGAATTGGGACATGTATAGCGCCTGGTCTATTGGCGCCCAGTATGAAAATGTCACTGGCACCGGTGACAGCACCTGCATATCGACTCCTTCGGCATCCATATCCTGAATGCGTTTTTCCGGGTCCCATACCTGGTCAGTCACTTTCCTGAACAGCTTCCCGCTTACCATAATATCCGCCCCGCATGAACATTTCTGCTCTAACACCGGCCAGCGTCCCTGACCAAATTTTCCGGTTAAGTCCGGCAGATCCAACGGCAGAATATGAGTATGAAAGTCTATTCGCATTTCCAAGCCTCAACGTTTTCTGACATAACATGACCACATTCATGACAAGTTCGAAGTTCCTTACTTCCGTTGAAAGCCTCAATGGCTTCTTTCACCTGAACCTCAATATTCGTCAATTGGATCGTAACTTTGTGCATCTCATGATTACATTTCCCACAGAACCAAACGAAATCTTCAAGCTCATCTATTGCACGCTTGCGCTCTATAACAATGCCGTAAGTATCCGATACCCTGTGAGGGGAATGGGGTACATCAGCTGGCAGCATGAACATTTCCCCCTCTTTCACCTCCACTACTTCACGCTCGCCGTTTTGGGTGATGCATTCTACATAGCAGGAGCCTTTTATCTGATAAAATAACTCGTCTGAAGGGTCAACATGAAAATCACGCCTGTAATTCGGGCCACCCAGAAGCATGACAATGAATTCGGAATCTTCCCAAAGTACTTTGTTATTAACCGGCGGCTTCAATAAATTTTTATTGTCTTCAATAACTTTCATTACATTTAATGATCTAGCCTGTAATTTTAAAGATTGAGCATATCCCTTCATAAATAAACTACCTCCCGTTTTCATTTTCATAATAATTGCGAGAATTCACACTAACGACATATAACCAACCTGTTTTGAAATCATTTGTGCCGATCGAATTACAGACTGAATAATATTCGTCTTCTCTCTCCCATTCATATAATTTCGATCTCCGACAAGGTTAAGTGCTGCAATAACTTGACCATTGTAGGATTTAATGGGGGCAGCAACCCCATATAACCCAAAATCATTTTCATCATCACTGATCGCAAATCCCTGTTTGCGGATGGCCTTTAATTCTTCATTCAATTGGTTAATGCAAGTAATCGTATTTGTTGAGTGCTTCAAAAGCCCTTTTGCAAGCGTAGGCTGAATAAAGGATGGGTTAAAAGCAAGTAATATTTTCCCGCTGCTCGTACAATACGCTGGTTTTCTTGCTCCTATATATGTGGTCATATGCTCAGCATGAGGGGACGACATTTTCATCACAAACCTGACTTCGCCTTCGTGAAACATTCCAATATGAGAATTCCCTCTAAATTGCAGGACAAGATTACTTAAAATAGGTCCTGCTTCATAATGAATATCCTGCTGATACATGACTTTACTGCTCCACTCAAGTAACTTCCACCCAAGCCGGTATTTTCGATCTTTGCCCTGGATCAGCATCCCTTCCTTACACATCGTTTTCACGAGATGATGTGATGAGCTTGGACTCATATTCAATTTTTCAGCAATTTCCTTATTTCCAAGTGAGGGTTCTTCATTAGTGAATAAATCAAGTATCTTTATTACCTTCTCAACGGACGAAATCATGACGCCCCCCCTCCCTATTCAACTATTAAAATTACTGGTTGATCGCATCGATGGCTACTTGTATCGGTTTGTTAAGCACTTCATCTACCATGGTGAAGTTTTTGTTTTTCTTATATTTATTATAAAAAATGGCTCTTTTCCGAACTGGATCACCCGTGTAATAGCGCTCGTATTGAAGGAGGCGCTGCCCGAATGCTTCCCCGCATAAATCCCAGGCAAGTTTAAACACCCTTACGCGTTCTTCCGCTGAAACTCCGCTTCGTCCTCCATAATATTTATCGATATCACAGCGCAATTCCGGATTATCAAAGTCCGCCCCTGTCGGTGACATCAACAGCCCGCCAGCTCCAATTGTCTGGATAACCTCTATGGCACGGGGATACATCTCTGGAAGGAAACCGCGAATCGATTCCAAGGCATCTGGATTTGGCCGGGCCTCACCGTAGTCATTAATCGTGTACTCATATTCCGCTACCCGAAGCAGTGAACGGATGACTTCGACGGATTGAACAAGTTCACCCAAATCACGTTGGACATGCAGGAATCCATCAACTCCGATAGAGTCTGCCACTTTACAAGCAACTTCAACGGCAAATGCCAGTTTAATATATCCACGGACACCTGATTGGTGTGCAGGCTGTTCAGCGATTCCTGTCATTGGATACAAGCGGTTTGCCGCCTCTACATTGTTGTATAAGAAGACGCGATTCCAAGGAACCAATACATCATTAAATACAAGCAGGGCATCCATTTCCTCATAGCGTGAGGCCAGTGGATGGTCAAACATCGAGCGTGTTCCGTCCTGCATTGGTTCCCGGCAAATTATGCGCAGTCCCGGCGTATCGATCGGCAGCGCAAATGCTACCGCATGACGCTCATCTCCTGGTGTGAATCCCGGGAAAGAATAGATAATTACTTCATCAGTAATGGGAGCCAGGGTTGCTAACATTTTTGCACCGCGGACAAGTATTCCTTCTTCTTTTTCCTCAACGGTCCCCAAGTGTGTATATGTTTCTTTTTGCTCATGAGATTCCTTACTTCGATCATTTTGAGGATTAATGATTGCATGCGTAAGGAATAAATCATTGTCACGAATATAGGTATAATAATCCTTGATGTTCTTAGACCAGTCTTTGTTGTATTTATCAAGAAACCAGGAATTATGCGCCATGGAAGTGACTACAACATTTAAAAAGTCAGGCGTTCTCCCCATAAGTCCATATGTCATCCTGGCATACACTTCAAATAACTTACTTCTTTTTTGCAGGTCATCCGAAGTCTTCGGGAATAAAAAAGCATTATTAACACGTTCTCCGGTTTCTTTACAAATGTGGGTGATTTCATCTTGATATTCCGGGTCATGTTGAATGTCATACAACTTCGCAATTTCTTGTATCGGCTGTTTAAAAATTGGTTCATTATAAATATCCTCAACCACTCTTCCACCAAGCCAGACTTCTGGCTTTCTGGATTTAATTCTATTAATATATTCTTCGCCGGTTTTAATGCCCATAAGAATCCCCCTTATTTTACGAGTTGTTTAGCAGACCCCATTTTCCCTTGATAAAAAGTAAGCGCTTCCAAATCTTCGAAATGTAATTCCTGGATTTCACCTATGAACAAAACATGATCACCCGCATCATATTCTTTCCATGGTTTGCATTCCATCCAGGCGACACTTCCTTTTATTTTTGGTGAAATCCCCTTGTTATCCCAGTCAATTTCAAGTGCTTCCCGTTTATTGCCCGCAAATTGCCATGCAATGGATTCTTGTTCATCCGACAAAATATTAATGGTAAATGCTCTATCTTTCATGCTATTGCAGGCTTTTGCTTCTTTATGAATTGACACTAAAGCAAGCGGGGGATCCAAGGAAACCGAAGTGAATGAATTCACAGTAATGCCATTTTGAACTTTCCCATCAAACCAGCTCACTATCGTAACTCCGGTTGGGAATTTACCAAAGCAATTTCTTAACTCGCGCCCATCCATCTTTTCACCTCCTACTCTTTGATTATGAATTCATTATATTAAACTTAAAAATTTAAAAAATCCAATAATTTCATAATATGAAATTACGAAAATTTTTTATTCTCAATAGTCATCTTTAATTTGTTCTTTTTTCATTGATAAGGAATTTATTTCCACAGATATATTGATCAACATTTTATTGAATATCGTGTAAAAGGACACTACCGAAGAAAAGACTTTCATTACCGCAATATCAAAAATCAATGGTACACTATCCATGATCATTCATATTCCCAGTTTAGTTATCATAATGGTCTTTTGAGTTTTCCACTCAAATATATGAAAGTGGTGAGGGAAGTTTCAATGTTGCGTACCATTCGAAAGATCTATCAATTTTTTGTGGATATACCTTTAAAAAAAGGCGTGGTTTTGAAAAACCGCTACGAAGTAACGGCTGTAATAGGAACAGGTAGCTACGGTATTATCTATCTTTGCATTGATTTAAAAACGAATGTGAATACCGTAATCAAACAGCTCCGGACAAGTAAACGCCGCAGCAAAAAAGAGCTTGAACAGTTTGAGAATGAAATTTCCATATTACGAATGTTAAACCATAAAGAAATGCCTAAATTTCACGAGAAATTTTCACAAGACGGAAATTATTATTTTGTGATGGATTTCATTGAAGGGGATAATTTGGAAGACCATATTTTTTTGAATCATATAACGTTCAATGAGAAAGAGTCTCTACTATTTCTTGGTGAGTTGGTCGAATTAGTATCTTATCTGCACAGCCATTATATTTTCCATCAAGATTTACGTATACCAAATATCTTACTTAAAGACAATCAGCCCATTTTGATAGACTTTGGTTTGTCTAAACGTGCCGTTTCGGCCGATCTCGCAAAAGAAGCCATTTTGCAGCTGAAAAGGCAGGATTTTTACGACTTGGGAGAAATACTCTTATATGTACTTTATACGACATACACTTCCAAAAATAAAATGGCTCTCCCTTGGACAGAAGAGCTTTCGTTGGAAAAAGATACCGTGCACATACTCAAAAGGTTATTAAGCATCCAAGAACCTTATTCTGATATCCAAGAAATCTCAATGGACCTGCATGCAGCATTAGAGACAAAGGAATTGAATTAGCTGCTACTGCCCCGCCCTTTTCTCTTGTAGCGGTCACTTCCACTCATGGGAGATCGTTTATACCCTCTGCTGCTGCTACTGCTGCCTCGGCGATAATGACCATGCCTTCGCTCACTGCTGCCTTGGGAAAGTTGTTTGATTTTTTTCATTATCTTCTTCAACATATTTATCACCTCTTTTATTTTGGTTTTAAAGCTTGTTATTCATTTAGCCTAACATAGCCTCAGTTTAAACCTTATTAATAAGTACTATAAATTCTTTTCATTTGTGTTACATTCCATGACTGTCTTCCTTTTTTTCATGGAGTGAGCTTATTTTCTTTCTTTGGTCAAATGATAAAGAAAGATTAAATAGCCATCATCATCCAAAATCACCACATTTTCAACACGATGGATTTATGCCAACTAATACGTTAAATCAAGCGCTTTTATACATCCTATAATCCATAACTTGTCACCAACCCTATTTGGAATGAAAATCAGGCAGTAAACAAAAAACCTGGCGAACATTGATCGCCAGGTTTTTCTTTGTTCATTTTTTTATTTTACAGCTTCTTTTAATTCCTTACCTGCTTTAAAAGCGGGTACTTTGCTAGCTGCAATTTGTATTTCTTCACCTGTTTGTGGGTTTCTTCCTGTACGAGCTGCACGGTCGCGCACTTCAAATGTACCAAAACCAACTAGTTGGATCTTTTCTTCTTTAGCAAGTGTAGTCGTGATTGTTTCAAACAATGCATCCACTACTTTTTTTGCGTCGTCTTTTGTTAGTTCAGCTTGTGCTGCCACACTACTCACTAATTCTGTTTTATTCATATGAACACCTCATCCTTTTATATTCTTAAAGTATGTAGAGAAGACAACATAACATATCTTATATACGTCTGTCACTTAATATGGCTAATTAAAAGGAAGTTTACCCTTATACCAATGTGTTTCCAGTCCATTTCATATAGGTTAAAAGGCTTTGATCAACAGGATAAAATGATTTTGCCGAGACCATTTTTCAGCTTTCCGTGGTTTCAAGCTGCAGCCATTGATAGATGGTTTCCATATCAATGTTTTCTTCTAAATGGGAAGCCAAAAGATTATATGCTTCTTCCCTTCGCTCTGAGTCGCTTCGAACGTTTTCCTTCACTTCCTCCAACCCCTTGTTCCGTCGAATTTGGTTAACTAGTAATCTAGTGAACAAGCGATTATGGAAAATCCCATGAAGATATGTTCCCATTACCTTATTGTCAGTGGAAATGGCTCCATCTTCTCTTCCATCCTTCAATAAAAGAAAAGGTCTTACTTGTGGCTTCAATGTCGTTCTGCCTAAATGTATTTCGAAACCGTTAAGATTCATTTCACCTTCCATTATCATCCCATCAGAAAGGACACCTTCCATTTGTACCGTTTTCTTTTCTGCTTGAAATACGGTTTCCACTGGAAGAAGCGAAAGCCCTTCTGCATTCTCACCGTTACCTTCTACTGCATCAGGATCGAAAAGTTTAGTCCCTAGCATTTGAAAACCGCCGCATATACCAAAGATCACCGTTCCTTGTTCGCGCAGTTCATTGATGGCCCCATCCAAGCCTACACTTTTCATCCACTCTAAATCTTCCATCGTGTTTTTCGTACCCGGCAAAATAAGAAGGTCGGGATTTCCTAACTCATGGACACTTCCTACTAGCCGGACACCCACTCCGGGTTCATCAAAAAAAGGATCCACATCTGTAAAATTGGAGATCCGCGGAAATCTCAAGACGGCAACATCGATCGGAAACTCAGCCTTTTTAGGCTTTTTAAAACGTAAAGAAGAGAGTGCCAGTGAATCTTCCGCTTCGATATTTACGTCTAAATAGGGAAGCACTCCGAGAACCGGAATCCCGGTTTCCTTTTCCACCCAATCAATGCCATCGTCCAACAGTTCACGCATGCCACGAAATTTATTGATGATGATCCCCTTTACACAATCGCGTTCATCTTTGTCCAATAAGGCAAGTGTCCCGATGATGGAAGCAAATACGCCACCACGGTCAATATCTGCCACTAAAATGACAGCCGCATCCGCGAGTTTGGCCATTCGCATATTCGCAATATCCCGGTCCTTAAGGTTAATTTCAGCTGGACTTCCTGCGCCTTCCAGTACGATGATGTCATATTCATCTTGAAGTTTTTCTACCGATTTACGGATGATGGGCATGGCTTCTTGGACAAAATGATTCCGATAGCTTTTTGCATTCATATCAAGAAAATGCTTTCCGTGCACGATGACTTCCGAAACCATATCCTTCTTCGGCTTCAGTAATATCGGATTCATATCAGTTGTTGCCGTGATTCGTGCTGCCTCCGCCTGTACTCCCTGGGCCCGTCCGATTTCACCGCCATCCAAGGTTACATAAGAATTCAATGCCATGTTTTGTGATTTGAATGGGACGACACGTAATCCTTTATTGGAAAATACCCTGCAAAATGCCGTGCAAATCAAACTTTTCCCTACATCAGATGACGTCCCTTGTATCATGATGGACCGTGCCTTCATTCCGCTCACCCCCTAAAACTCTAATCCTTTGACAGCTCCGATACCCTCGTCATAATAATGCTTGGTCGCCTCAATGGATGAAACCAAATCCGCCATTTCCATAAGCTCTGGCTTGGCATCCCTACCGGTAATGACAATATGCATATGAGCGGGACGATTACGAATCGCCTCGATGATTTCAGCCAATGGCAAGACATCTTCAATAGGGAATTTGGATATGGCTAACGCATTGTTCAACTCATCCAAAACGAGTAAATCAATGTCAGGATCACTAAGGGCCTGTTTCGCCTTTTCCCAAGCTAACGATAATGCGCTTCGATGCTCATCTGGTGTTTTGGTCCAGGTAAAACCAATACCAAGCTGTTCCATTTCAACGCCTAATTTTTTTAAAGCCAACGCTTCTCCATATGTACGCTCTGGAGATTTTATGAACTGAAGGAATTTGACATTCATTCCTCTGCCGATTGCCCGTAAAGTCACCCCTAATGAGGCAGTCGTCTTCCCTTTCCCATTTCCCGTATAAATAAGCATTAATCCTCTGCGTGCCACTCGCTCACCTACCTTCATAACCAAACTGTTTTTTCTATGTATGAAGTCCTTTGAGTAGCAGGAATTGGTTGATCACCTTTTGGATATCCGACAAAAATGGTGCCGATCACTTTTTTGTTTTCCGGTGAACCGATAAACCCGTGAAGTCGTTCATCCCTGACAAGACCCACTCCTCTAGTACGCCAAACGAATCCAAGACCCAGTTCTTTTGCGGCAAGCCACATCGAATGGACGGCACAACAAGAGGCAAATACATTATCTTCGGATGAATCTGGATCATCAGGCAAAATATCAGAAGTCACGACGATGATAAGCGGTGTCGTCTTAACAACTTCCAGTGAACTGTCAATCAATTTTGGTTTGGTCGGGAAGCGTTCATGTAAATACTTTTCTGCCAATCTTTCATAACGGTGCTTCGCTTCACCCTTGATTACATAAAAGCCCCAAGGTTCACGTAATCGGTCGTTAGGGGCATAGGTAGCCGCTTCCAATAACATCCTGATTTTTTCATCTTCCACTTCTTTATCTTCGTAGTTCCTTATTGCCCTGCGTTCCTTCAATTCCTGAATGATGGACATTCCGACTCATTCCCTTCTATAATGGATTCTGATTCAATCACTCTTTCAAACCATTGGATTTTTTCTCTTAATTGGACGACATCGCCTACTAGGAAGATTGACGGATTTTGAATTTTTTCTTTTATAGCAAGCAAAGGAATCGAACTCAACGTACCGGTGATCGTCCTTTGTTTATCTGTCGTGCCCCATTCAATGACAGCCACTGGCGTTTTACCGTCCCTGCCATGCTCCATCAATTTTTCACATATAAACGGCATATTACCTATCCCCATATAAAAAGCGATGGTATCGATGCCTTGAGCCAATGCCTGCCAATTCAGGTTATCCTGTCCCTTGTAATCACGGCCATGTCCTGTCACAATCGCATAACTTGATGCATGTTCACGGTGGGTAACCGGGATGCCCGCATAAGCCGGAGCCGCGATACCCGCTGTGATTCCCGGGACGATATCATATTCAATTCCGTTAGCAGCCAGTATCTCAGCTTCCTCACCGCCCCGACCGAAGACAAATGGATCTCCGCCCTTTAGTCGGGTGACATTTTTCCCCTGTAAGGCTTTTTCCACAAGAAGTTCATGAATTTCATTTTGAATGAGATGATGTTTCCCTGGTGATTTCCCGCAATACACCAGTTCTGCATTTTCTTTTGCATAGGTTAATAGTTCTGGATTGACAAGCCTGTCATACGCGATGACATCCGCCTTTTGGATACATTCCAGTCCATATACCGTAATCAGTTTCGGATCTCCGGGACCCGCACCGACCAGATGTACTTTTCCCGGTTTCATGCTCGTGCCTCCTCTTAATCTTCAAAAAATACCTTTTACTTGATGATAGTTTCCTGGGTAGATCTGTTTTTTTGTTTTAAGCAAGCATCGATCCAGTTCTTTGCAAGTTTTGGATTGGAAGCAAAATGAAAGTGGGTATACCCGGCAACAAGGTTACCTAATACACACCCTTCTTGTTTCGAACCGAATCTGCCTTTGGCTTCATAAGCATGTGTAAGATCACCATCTGCTTCAAATGTCGAATAGTGGAACTCATGACCTTTTGCCTGCTCAATTTCATTGATCAAAAAATTGCTTTGTGTTCCTGTAATTTCACGATATCCAAGTGCTGCAAGTTTTTTCTGCATCTTAATCCTGCCTGGTATTATCCCTGCCATCTGGTGCGTTTCTCCGGAAGTTGTTTCAATTGATTTGCTCAAAAACATGAAACCACCACATTCCGCTAAAGTCGGCAACCCCTTTTCAATAGAGCTTCGGATGGATTTAATAGTACCCAAATGACCAGAAAGTTCGGCTGCAAATTCCTCTGGAAAACCGCCTCCAAGGTATAAACCATCAGCATCCAATGGAACTTCTTCCCCTTTTAATGGAGAAAAATACTTGATGTTTGCCCCATTCGCTTCAAGCAACTCAAGGTTTTCCTGATAATAAAAATTAAAGGCCGCATCTTTTGCGACGGCAATGCACACGCCTTTTTTATTTTGGTGCTGAAATATATTTGAATTCCCACTGGAAACGGCGCTAGTCATGGACAAACGGTACAACTGATCGATATCAATCGTTTCCATGACTAAGTGTGCAAGCTTATCGAAAAACGGGTCAAGTTCCCCGCGCTCAATAGCAGGAATTAAGCCCAAATGACGGCTAGGAATATCAATATCCAATTCCCGCTTCATATATCCCAGCACCGGAACATCGCATTCTTGCTCGATGGCCGCTTTGACAATTTGGTAATGCCCTACACTTCCCACTTGATTGGCAATTACTCCAATGATGTTCGGACCGGTTGAAAAGTCCTGAAACCCTTTTACAATGGCTGCGGCACTTCGCGCCATGCTGGCACAGTTGACTACCAACAAGACAGGGCTTTGGGTGATCATGCTGATTTCAGCCGTCGATCCTGTATTGGCTAAAGGACTTTTGCCATCGAAAAAGCCCATGACTCCTTCGATGATCGAGATATCAGCTCCGTTACTTGCTTTGTTAAGAATTTCTCGGACGGTATCGTGTTCAAACATCCAACTGTCAAGATTGCGTGAAATTCGTCCTGTAACTGCGGTATGATAGGTTGGATCAATATAGTCAGGACCACATTTGAACCCTTGAACGGTATAGCCTTTCTTCTGGAGGGCTGCCATGATTCCGATGGTCAATGTCGTTTTCCCGACACCGCTTCCAGTACCTGCAATCACCAATCTTCTATCGTTCATTTATATTCCCTCCTTAAAAAGGAATGATCCCAACTGATATGGTTACATTCCCCGATTTTTTCTTAACCAGCTCCAATTGTTCAGCTTTAGTATAAATCCTGACAGCCGGTTCACTCACACCGTATGCACCTGTATATTTAAAAACTGTATCGGATGGTGCTTCGATTTGAGCTTGATTAAGCTCTTCCGGTTCATAATATACAAATTCCCAGCCATATTTCTTAACTACTTCAATCAAGCCAATTTCGTCTTTCTTTAAGGAAATTGTACAGATCGCTTTAACGCTTTTTAAGGAAAACGATAATTCCTCTAGCGTTTCTGTAATCACTTGCTCAATTTCAGCAGCCGATGTTCCCCTATTGCACCCGATACCAAGAACAATTACTTGAGGACGATAAACGATCCCATTTTCCAGGATCCTCTTTTCCGACTGGCTAAGCATGCGGTGAGTGACGACCAGAGCTGCTTGTGGCTTTGCTTGAAGCGCTTCTTCAATTGAAGGGTATATGATTATGCGTTCAGGTAATGGCGTTTCATACGACCACCAGTTCCGTTCACCTGACTCCTGTACAACGGCAACATGCTCTTCATTTACAACGGACGCACTTACTGGCGTCAATTTTTCTGCTGAATCCCAAATCCAGCCAAAGCGCTGGCCAAATAAGTCGACAGGAATCGTTTTCTGTACATCCGAAGCCGTAGTGATTATAGCTCTCGCGTCAAGGGCAGCAGCAACTTCCTTAGTCAGTTCATTTGCTCCGCCAAGATGCCCTGACAATACACTTATAACATTTTCCCCTTTGTCATCAATGACAACCACACCTGGATCCGTTTTCTTATCCTTTAAAATGGGAGCAATCATCCGGACGACTGCCCCGAGTGAAATAATTAATATGATTCCTTTATATTCCTTGAATAAAGCTGGTAAAAGCATACGGACGCTTCCCGAAAAAAGCTGAATCTGTTTATGCTCTTCGTCCCCTTTTTCAAACTTGCTCATGTAATATAGATCGGAATTCGAAAAAACGGTATGTAATTTTCGTGCCAGCTCGACACCATGCTTTGTAATTGCCACGATCGCATAAGTATGAGACTGTTTAATGGGAGCAAGTTCCTCTTCCTTCAATTCAATGATCATGGCTTAACACCTTTTCTGAAACCGTGGGTAAAACTCGCATCATATAGTTTTGAACGGTATTCATCTTTATCATGGATAGTAGGGTCTAACGCCCATCCAGCCAAAATCATTGCATGCTTGCGGATACCATTTTTACGCATATCATCATCTAAATTAACTAACGTGGTACGGACTATTTTTTGGTCCGGCCATGTTGCCCGTTGAATAACAGCGACCGGCGTATCATCCTTCCAACCGGCTTCCTTGAGTTCTTTAACGATTTTTTTAGTCAAGGTCGCACTCAAGAAGAGGGCAATCGTACAGTGATGACTTGCCAAATCACGTAACTTCTCAAATTCAGGAACAGGAGTACGTCCTTCAGCCCTCGTCAAAATGAGTGTCTGGGTTAAATCCGGGATAGTCAGCTCTGCTCCTATTGCCGCTGCCGAGGCGAATACTGAACTTACGCCAGGAATCACCTCATAACCAATATCCTCTTTCTTCAATAGGACAATTTGTTCCATGATCGCCCCATACATAGCAGGATCCCCTGTATGGATTCTGGCAACCATCTTTCCTTCTTTAACACGATCAACCATAATGCCAACAATTTCTTCCAAATGCATTCCAGCGGTTTTTAGCACTTCAGCATCCGGTTTTGCCTTAGCAATTAATTCCTCATTCACTAAGGAATCCGTATATAAAATCACATCAGCAGTTTGGAGAATGTTCAATCCTTTTACAGTAATCAAATCCGGATCTCCTGGGCCAGCACCTACAATATATATCTTCATTTTCTCACCACCATCAATGTTAAGTATTCTAGTTCAAGTCCTTCCAATTCACTCACTTTCCAAATCACTTCTTCATCGGATGTGACTTTTGTTACGACCGAGGCCTTTTCAAGTAAGTTTAAATCTTTTAAAACAGTAATCATTAAATCGATGACTTTTGCCACTTTGATGAACACCACAGCATCATGATCTTCAATCGCCTTCCTCATCGCTTCATAATCATCCCTTGCCGGAACAATCGCCACATGATCATCACCATCCGCCAAAGCGATACCTAACCTTGACGCTGATCCATTAAACGAAGAAATGCCCGGGACTGTCTTAATTTCGACTTCAGGATGTAACTCCTGCATCAATTTCATCATATGTATGAACGTACTATATAAAAGGGGATCACCTTCCGTAACGAAAGCAACATCTTTTCCCTCGTATAATTTTTGCCAAACCTTTTCAACCGTTCCGTTCCATTCCCGATCCAAAATTGCTTGATCTTTCGTCATCGGAAAAACTAGGCCCAGCATTTCCTTCTCTTCAGGACGAATGTAAACTTCAACGATGCGATGGGCGTAGCTTTTACTCCCTTTTCTTTTTTTGGGATATGCAATGACAGGAGACTCCTGAATCACGCGAAATGCCTTTACTGTAATAAGCTCTGGATCGCCCGGGCCCACGCCTAGGCCATATAATGTACCAAGATTACTCATTCATGTCTTCCTTTCGTTGTGCAGTAATGATATAAACCGGATTAAGCGGTACGAATCTGTTCATTCCCAATATTGGCTTACTTCGGGAAATTTGCGCATGCATGATGGAAGTGTGAAAACCAGCTTCCCCAAATGCCTCATTAGCCCGGTAAAGATTCTCGATCGTTGCAGCATTTAGAACGATCCTGCCGCCTTCTTTCAGCCGTTTGCAGCAAGTATTGATTAGATCTACCATTTCGCCGCCGGTCCCGCCAATAAAAATCGCATCAGGGTCTGGAAAAGTTTCCAGGCCTTGCGGAGCTTTTCCATGAATAGCTGTTATATCGGTACGGAATTTTCGTTGGTTTTGATAACAGTTTTCTAAATCAGGCTCATTTTTTTCAATTGCGAAGATTTGACCTTCTGATGCAAGCTTAGCCGCTTCAATTGCCATTGATCCCGTACACGTCCCGACATCCCAAACTATGCTATTTTTTTCGAGTTTCAACGCATGCAGGCTCAATACTCGAATTTCCTTTTTGGTTATGAGTCCTTTATCCGGCTTCCGTTGCAAAAATTCTTCATCATCTATCCCTAAAGACCAGCTTGGACCTTCTGATTTTCTTTTTAAAATGACAACATTCAACGGGGAGAATTCCCGCTCCATCATTTCATCAAGTTCATACCAGCCAGAGTCTTCAGTTTCTCCTTGAAGATTTTCAGCAACGAATGCCCGATATTCTGTCATTCCGTATGAAAGGAGATATTTAGCCAGTTGGTTTGGACTATTTTCGATGTCAGTAAGCAAGGCAACTTTTGCTTTCCCATCAATCCTTTGGGCCAGCCCTTTCATACTGCGGCCATGAATACTAACTAGGAAAGCATCTTGCCAGCTTTCACCCATTTTTGCAAAAGCAAGCTGAATGGAACTGAAATATGGGTAAACTTCCATGTTGATCTTGCTGGAAAGATAGCCTCCCATTCCGTAAAACAATGGGTCACCGGAAGCTAAGACAACAGTTGGACGAGTTTCATCCTGCAGTTGTTCCACCACTTTCTTCAAATCGCCCTTTATGACAATCTTTTGGCCAGAATAATTCGGAAAGAAGGATAAAACCCGCTCTCCTCCGACCAGCACTTCACTTTCTTCAATCCATTGGGCATATTGCGGCAGTAAGCTTTCCTGACCGTTATCCCCTATCCCGATTAATTTCATCGATTGACTCAATTCCAACAGCCCTTCCCAGTAATTGTCCTTTCAACGAATAAATCGCCGTTTCCATTTCAATGCCACCCTTCACTTGCTTTATGGCAGAGTGACAGCAGGATTCACATAGTTTATTAAAAAAATCAAAATTATTGATCGCCGACATCATGTCCCCAACTTGTGATGCTGTGTTTGCATTCTTGATTTCAAGAACAAGATCATCTCCTGCTCCAACGCTTTGGGCTATTTCCGATAGAAAACCGAAGTCGACCGGGGCACTCTTTGAATGCACCATCATCACACCTTGGGCAACTTTAGAAAATTTCCCCATCATGCCGACCAGTGATACCTTTTTTATTCCCTGCCTCTTACATTGCTTAAGTGAGAAGCCCACAAAGTCACCCATTTCAATAAAGGCTTCCTCCGGTAAATCCTGAAGAAGGCCCATTGCATACTTTTCACTTCGCCCGCCAGTCGTTAAGACAAGATGCTCACAACCACTCGCTTTGGCGACACTTATAGCCTGGACGATACTTGCCATGTAGGCCGAACTGGAAAAAGGGACGACGGTGCCCCTTGTTCCCAAAATGGAAATGCCTCCCACAATCCCCAAGCGGCCATTTAATGTTTTTTTCGCTATTTCTTCACCTGCGGGCACGGAGATGACGACTTTCACTCCTCTATTGATCTTAAATTCTTCCAATGTTTGTTGCACAGTGGTTAAAATCATTTTGCGCGGTACAGGATTAATGGCCGCTTCTCCTACAGGAACCGGAAGCCCGGGTTTGGTCACACGACCCACACCAATCCCTCCATCCAAGATAATCCCAGGGACATCCGACCAGCTGACAGTAGAAATGATATGTGCCAGATGGGTGGCATCGGGATCATCTCCGGCATCTTTTATCGTTTCTGCACTAACCGCATTTTCCGATATATCATATTTCTCAATAGTGAAAGTCGCATCTCGGCCGATAGGCAAGGAAATCGTTGCTTCCTCCAGCGCATCCCCCGTGATCAAGGCGGTCAATGCCGCTTTAGTCACGGCTGTAGAACATGCCCCCGTCGTGTACCCGTGACGCATCTGCGAGGGGTCCTTTTTTACTTTATTTTCCATTTTTTAACTATCAGCTAAAAGGGAAATCGCGTTCAATGCTGCAACTGTGACAGTACTTCCACCTTTTCGGCCAATATTCGTAATGAATGGCACTTCTGTGATCTTAGCGAGTTCCTCTTTAGATTCCGCTGCAGAAACAAACCCAACAGGCATTCCAATGATTAAGTCCGGTTTTGCAATCCCTTCTTTAATAAGGCGGATGAGCTCAAGTAATGCTGTAGGTGCATTGCCAATGGCATAAATGCCCCCTTCATTTTCCTTTACGGCTTTTTGCATCGAAATGATCGCTCTAGTCGTATTCAAACGTTTTGCTTCGACCATCACATCTGGATCTGAAATATAGCAATGCACGTCCCCGCCATGTTTTTGAAATCTTTTTTTGCCTGTTCCGCTCTCGATCATTTGCACATCCGCAATGACATGCCTGCCTTTGCGAATGGCTTCCACACCAGCTTGAATGGCATTTGGATGGATGATGACACTTCTTCCCAATTCAAAATCCGCTGAAGCATGAATGACCCTGCGGACAATCTTCCATTCATCTTCGGAAAAATCATGATGGCCCATTTCTTCAGCTATCATTGCAAAGCTATAATCATATATTTTGTCCGGGTCTACCGTTAGTGGTTTAAAATCCGTTTTAAAGTCCATCTTGCATTCCTCCTATTTTTGAGTTAGCTGTTTATTCAATTCGGCAATGACATGATCAAAACTGGAATGGACATTTTGATAGTCCACATCCGGTCGCGATATCATAATCGTCTCTATTCCACATTCCAACGCGGCTTCCAATTTCTCATCAACCGCACCGACCTTGCCACTTTCTTTCGTTATCATCAACGTGACACCATACTGTTCATATAGAGCTTTATTTAATTCTTTGGAAAATGGCCCTTGAATCGCAACAATATTCTTTTGTTCAATGCCCAGCTGTGCACATTTTTCCATATTGTCCATGCGTGGCAGCATTCTTGCTATGACTCTGGTATTCTCGAGACCGAGCAATTCTTTTGCGAATACAGCTAGGGTTTTACTTCCGGTCGTGAGCATGATGACTCCCCTTTTGGCAGCGGCAAGCTTGGCAGCTTCCTCATAATCACGGACAACTATCAATTTATCATTCTGAAACCGTTGACTTTCACGCTCATAACGAATATATGGAACATTTGCTGCCTTTGCTCCGTTAAGGGCGTTTTTGGATGCTTCTTCGGCAAATGGGTGACTTGCATCAACTACAGCCTGAAAACCTTTTTCAGAGATTAAAGATGTCATATCCTCTGCAGTTAATCGGCCAATACGGGTGGATATCCCTTCATCTTGCAAACTCTTC
This sequence comes from Peribacillus sp. CSMR9, assembly GCF_033141925.1. Lineage (NCBI taxonomy): Bacteria > Bacillati > Bacillota > Bacilli > Caryophanales > Bacillaceae > Peribacillus > Peribacillus sp. CSMR9. Next base: position 30,177 of record NZ_JAOPHO010000014.1, on the reverse strand, counting down.
GCCGCCGATTCGGTTACAACAGTTGCCAAAACCTTGAACCCCACCTGCTGCATCTCAATCGCTAATTCCCTTGCATCACTTGTACCCGCCAAGAACAGAATCATTTTGATGTCCCCACTACTTGCTCATCGTGATCGTGGTCGTGATCGTGATCGTGGTCGTGGTCGTGGTCGTGGTCGTGGTCGTGATGATGATGGTGGGCATGTCCATGTTCTTCGACATGTTTACGATAGTTTTCCAAATCTCGGACCCCACTTGATCTGCCTTCGCTAGCTTCAATTACACGTTCTTGCAAAATGTTCTGTAAGGTTGGATGATACCCAAAATACTTCGCCAAAATAAATTCTCGATCACGATATTGCTCTTGATAGCCTTTCAGCATATCTTCCATTCTTTCCATTAACACACCCGTGAAAAGGAAATATGGCAGCATCACTATTTTTTTCGCGCCTAAGCGGATGCATCGATCAATGCCTTCGTCAACATGCGGGTCCGTTACACCCATGAAGGCACTTTCGACCCATTTCACGTTTAATTTTTCCCATAATAATCGTGAAATTTTATATATATCACTATTTGCATCAGCGTCACTGCCACCTCGGCCGATTAGCAAAATTGCTGTCTCAGGCTGTTTTGAGGATGTATCGAAACCAACTTCCTCAAGACGATCTGTCAGGATCGTCAATACATCATGGTGGACCCCGATCGTTTGACCATATGTGAATTTCACTTCTGGATACTTGGTTTTCCCATCCTCTATTTCAGCCGGGATATGTAATTTCGAATGTCCTGCATGCAACAGAATGATTGGTATGACGATAACTTCCGTAGCCCCTCGTTTTACACAATTATCAATGCCTTTAGATATATTCGGTGCCGCAAACTCCAAGAAGCACGTTTCTACCAAAAAGCCGTCATCCATTGCCGGAATCATATTTTTAATAAAATGAAGGACTTCTTCGTTTCCTGAAGCCAAGCGGCTTCCATGTCCTACGAACAAAACTGCTTTCATTTACTTTCCCCCTCTTGATTAGTCTTCACAAGGCGCAGGCTCTATGTTTATTTTGGGAGCAATGTCCTGATAAGAAAAATTCTGTATCTTTTTTGCACGTTTGAAGTATTTAAAAAGCCGCTCGTTTGGATGGGCATTTTGCGTATACTCCCCGACAATGTCCGTAATCAGTTCAACAAGCTGTTCCGGTTCAATGCCTTCAGCAACCAGCTGACCTGGATGGGCTGTTCTTCCAACCGGTTTAGCACCAAGAAATAAGTCGAACTTCCCTTTCCGAAAGACAATCCCAATATCATCCATCACAGCACTATAACAAGCCATTCCACACCCATTAAAACCGATGTTCAGTTCCTTGGGCATTTTCATTCCGCCGAGCACCCGGTGTATTTCATCCGCAAAAGGAATGGATTCCGCTTTTTCCCCATCACAGAAATCACAGGCTTTTAATGTCAGTACATCTCCAATCGGCGATAACAGAAAGTTTGCTGATTGCAATTTCCCCGTAATGACTTCCGGATCCGTTGTCGGAATCTTTAATACGATCTTATGGTTTGGCGTGTATTCCATCGATCCCTTTTCCCCGACAACTTCCGCAAGTGTCATCATTTGTTTGGGAGTGAATTGTTTATTCGCCACACCTGGACTGACCGCAAGTTCGAATACCGACTCCACTTTTTGCTGAACAAACGGCTTAATGGGTTGCTGAACGGTTTGGCCCTTAACTATAGACAGGGCTTCCATTGCCATTTCAAAAGATGTCGCCTTCTTTTCTGGTGCTTTTGTAAGTAATCCAACCCCTCCATCAGGCTCAGCGTAGGCTTCTTGCATGGAATCGGCTTCTTGATCTAATGCCCATGGTTCTGCTTCTTTTTGCAGACGCTGATGCGGCTTCAATGTTTGCTTTTCCGAATTCAATGTATATTTCCTCTGATAACCTCTTGGTGTGATGATTTTGTCATCATATAAAAAGGTAGATGAATTACCAATAATGACGGTGGTCAACATTCCAATATCGTGATTCAACATATCTTTCAAATTGGTTATGACAATATCCTGCCGATCGCGATAAGCACTTTTCACCAACCCGACAGGTGTATCCGGTGAACGGTAGCGAAGGAGAATTTTTTGTGTTTCTACAATTTGCCTAGTCCGCCTTCCGCTACGCGGGTTATAAAGTGCAATGACAAAGTCAGCCATTGCAGCAGCTTCCACCCTTTTAGCGATAAGTTCCCAAGGCGTTAAATGATCACTGAGGCTGATGGTACACGAATCGTGCATGACAGGTGCCCCAAGTAAAGACGCACAAGAGTTGATTGCAGAAATACCAGGGATGACTTCAATGCCCACTCCAGTATCTTCTTTCCACCCTTTTTCAATCAATACTTCATAAACCAGCCCTGCCATCCCGTACACTCCGGCATCACCACTGGAAATTACAGCCACTTTCTTTCCCAGCTCCGCTTGTTTCACTGCTTCCTGAGCACGTGATACTTCCTCAGTCATTCCCGTACTAATAATCGTTTGATCTGTAAGCAATCCCTGAATGAGTTCAACATAAGTTTTATAACCAATGATGTAGTCACTTTCTTGAAGGGCTTCGACAGCACGTTTGGTAATGTGTTCAAAATTCCCTGGCCCAAAGCCCACGACGAATAATTTACCGTTAGTACTCATTAAGACATCTCCTTTTACGATTTGTTCTTTGAAATACCCGTATGAGCAGGAAAATCTGGATTAGGGGTCATTTCCCCATCACTGAATCGGTAGATCAGCTGTGGCACAAACTCCCCATCATCGATATTACTTACAATCTTCCGACCGTAATCTGGGGTTTCCACCCGATACCATCTCCCTTGGGGATACTCAATTACAACGCAGGCGTCCTTACATCTTCCGTTACAGCGTGTCCTGGTTGTATGGATTTTCATATCCAGTCCCTTTAAAGTAATTTCATCGCGAATCGCTTGGGTTACTTCTTCCCCGCCTTTTTTCATGCAACTGCTTCCATTGCAAATCAACAGATGCGTATTAGTACCCTGCAAGTTCCAAGTAGTCATCTTCTTCCTCCTGAGTTCAGGGAAAAGGCAAAATAAAAAACCTTAACATAAGAGTTAAGGTTTTAAAAAAACTATATGAATGAGGAGCCTTCGGCAAATATGCTGAATCTCCCAAAATCGTCATAGTCCTTCTACCTTTCCCTCCGAAAAGTATCATACAATTTCAAAAGCAGGTTTCCTGGCTTACGCTTCATTTTACTTTGTCCCTTCCCGGCATTAAGCCAGTGGTCATCGACAATTTCATCAGCGTTTACAGTAGCGGGGGCTGCATCGGATTTTCACCGATTTCCCTATTATCCCTTGATAATTCACACAAGAGCACTTTTAAAATGAAATATTTGGTTTTATTATACATTTCTAGCTAACTTTATCTATCATATAACAACTTTAGCAAAATTCAAAGTTTATTCCGACTGTTTAGAAAAGTTTAATAGGGTAAATCCAGCTCCATGCCTCGCTTCTCTGCGTTATTAGTCTAAAAAAAAAAAAGAGAGTGTAGCTGGAATTATTTCTTTATGATAAACTATACGAGATTTTTCAAAATAATTACATAAGTTTTATGGTGTTGAATTTTCTCGGAAATTCAGCTTAAAAGGGAAGCCGGTGAAAATCCGGAGCGGTCCCGCCACTGTAAAGGGAAGTCCTATTGCCTTAAGGTTAATCCACTGTCAAATGAGATGGGAAGGATGTAATGGGATGATGAACCAAAGCCAGGAGACCTGCCATGAAGCGTGAAACTGTTTCAGCCTACGAGGATGGGTGTGCGGATCAGGCAGAATAGCCCGTGGTTGGTTTATGCTGAGGAATTCCTGTTCATTACGCACTTCTTTCTTTTTTAGAGAAGTGCTTTTTATGTTGGGCGCCGCTTTTCTTCTAAAAGCCTTGATCAGAAAAAATTAAAAGTGTTGAAAGGAGAAAGAATGAAAAAAGACAATTGGAAAATTCTTTATTTTGTCATTTTATTGCTTCTTGTACCAAAACGTGCTATGGCCATGCATATTATGGAGGGATTTTTACCGATTGAATGGGCCATATTCTGGTGGGCCATTATCCTTCCATTTTTAATCTTGGGTTACCGGTCGATTAGGTCCAAAGTAAAGGAAAACCCAGAAACAAAAATGATACTCGGCCTATCGGGAGCATTTGTATTCATATTATCGGCCCTGAAGATTCCTTCCGTTACGGGAAGTTCTTCACACCCTACAGGAGTTGGCTTGGGTTCCATATTATTCGGACCATTGGCCATGAGTGTCGTGGGTTCCATCGTCCTGTTATTTCAAGCTGTATTACTGGCTCACGGAGGGTTGACGACATTAGGGGCCAATGCATTTTCCATGGCAGTATGCGGACCTTTCATTTCTTACTTTGTCTTCAAGGGCGCAACTAAATTGGGGTGGTCTTTTTCTCTTGCGGTTTTCTTGGCAGCTGCTTTTGGAGATTTAGGAACCTATGTGGTAACTTCCGTTCAACTTGCTCTTGCTTTTCCATCCGAGGTAGGGGGATTCATGGCCTCATTCACTAAGTTTGCAGGGATTTTCGCCCTGACCCAAATTCCCTTGGCAATCAGCGAGGGATTATTGACAGTCGTTGTGATGAATTTCTTAAAAAAATACAATCTAGGCGAATTGAAATTGCTGCGAGTTTTATCTAAGGAGGCCCGTTAATATGAAAAAAAGTTTACTGTTGCTTTTCCTGGTCGTCATTCTTGCAACCATACCGTTAATCACCCAACAAGGAACGCAATTTGGCGGTGCAGATGGCGAAGCTGAAGAAGCCATCACTAAAATCCATCCGGAATATAAGCCATGGTTCAACAGTATTTGGGAGCCACCAGGTGCAGAAACAGAAAGCTTATTATTTGCGCTGCAGGCTGCAATCGGAGCTGGTTTCATTGGATATTTCATTGGGGTAATGAGACAAAGGAATAAGCAAGCCAAACAAGCCATGCCCGAAGAATCCAAGCATGTTACTCATTGATAAATATGCCTATTTCAATGGGCTAAAGGATGAACATCCGTTGGAAAAAATGATTTTTGCACTCTCCCTTTTGCTTTTTTCCTTAACTGTAAGGGATATGGCCGTTTCGCTCATCACTTTTACGGTGATGAGTGCTTTAATCATTTTTGCGGCAAGAATCCCACTTTCTTATTATCTGAAATTACTCTTACTACCGGGGTTCTTTATATTATCAGGTACAATTACCATCCTTTTTTCTTTTACAAGCAAACCCATTTCAATATCCAATATATGGTGGTCCTGGAAAGTCGGAAACTGGCAAATATTCATCAGCGATGACAGCATTGGTACAGTAATCAATTTGATCACTGTCGTATTTGGCAGTATAAGCTGTTTATATTTCTTAACCTTAACAACACCCATTACCGTCATTCTATCCGTGCTGCGAAAACTTAAAGTGCCATCTTTATTGATCGATTTAATAGAATTGACCTATCGCTTCATCTTTATTTTTTTAGATACAGCTGTGGCCATTCACCTATCACAAGCTTCACGACTTGGATATGGCTCGATAAGGCAAGGCATTCGATCTCTCGGGTTACTAATCTCATCATTATTTTTGGGAGTATTCCAGCGCTCTGGGCAATTGACGATGGCCATGAATGCAAGAGGATATCAGGAGAACCTATCATATATCGATGATACTTACACCTATTCCTCCCGCAATTGGCTGATCGCCATTATCATACTAGGAAGCTTAATCTTTATTTATGGATATATGTAAATTGGAGGCAATTCAGAAATGGAAGAGCATATTTTTAATATAGAGGGCCTCACCCATCAATTCGCAGATGGAACGTTCGCTATCAAAGATCTTTCACTAACCGTTCAACAAGGTAAAAAGATTGCATTATTAGGCAATAATGGAGCCGGCAAATCGACTCTGTTCCTCCATTTAAATGGTCTTTTACAACCAACATCAGGAACTATCAGATATAAGGGCAAGAAAATTAAATATGACCGTAAAGCATTATTATCATTAAGAAAACAAGTTGGGATCGTTTTTCAAGATCCCGATTCTCAGCTTTTTTCCGCTAATGTGCAACAGGATATTTCGTTTGGACCGATGAATTTAGGATGGGAAAGAAACGTAGTCCGCGAGAAAGTACAATGGGCGATGGCTCAAACGGAAGTAACGGAATTAAAGGACAGACCCACCCATTTTTTAAGCTTAGGGCAAAAAAAACGTGTCGCCATTGCAGGGGTACTAGCCATGGAACCAGATGTCTGGCTCTTGGACGAGCCTACCGCTGGATTGGATCCTTATTTCTCCCGACAGATCATGGCTCTGCTGGACAGTATTCACCACCCTGACAAAACGATAATTCTATCAACTCATGATGTTAATTTGGCCTATCAATGGGCTGATGAAGTCGTTGTCATGAACGATGGTAAGGTCATATACCAAGGGGACCCTGTATCCGTTTTTCATGATGAAGCCGTTCTGATGAGGGCACACCTGGAGAAGCCGTGGGTTTTTGAAATGTTTCAAGCCCTTCTTCAATCAAGGATACCCGCAGAAAAGGACCTTGTCCCAAGAACGAAGGAAGAGTTACTTCGAAAAATGGAGAGAGAAAGAATTTATTAATTAGATATCCCCTAGCTTAAAAAGCTAGGGGGTTAAATCGAAATTCACTTAAAATATCAGTCGATAATTCTTTTTCCTAAAAAAATAAAAATCACTTCATTTCCTTTCTTCCTCGGATCCTTCTTTTTTAATCTCAATATCCTTTCCATTTACATCATCAATGACTGCTTTTATCTCGCCTTCCGCATAAGTATCCGAGACTTGTTCGTGGGTTGTAGCCAATCCCGAAGATACAGCATCTTCCCGTTTATAATCACTGACGTCATATATTCTTCCAGCAATTTCTGAAGATTCATTTTTTGATTGCTTGCTATCCATAGTTTTCACTCCTAGTTTTCAAATTGTCCAACCATCGATTGACAGCAGTACTAAAGACAAAGGTATTTTGTGTAAAAAACAAAACAATATTCAACCATGATAGAAAAAAGAGGAAAAAGCCTTATTTTCAATCAATTGATCATACAAAAAAACTTACAAGTAAAATCCCTTCTCAAGGACTCTACATGTAAGCTTTTAATTAAAGCTTAGCTCTCCTTATACACATTCACATCCACATCATCGGATGGGTCTCCCCAACATTCCACATTCTTCAAACCTTTAATATTGTTCACATGGAAAACAGGATTTTTTCCACTTTTCTTTTGCTTTTGATAATCCGCCAGTGCAGCAAAAGCGATCTTCCCAAGTAATGCTATGGCGATCAGGTTGATAATGGCCATGAGTGCCATCAGCAAGTCAGCTAGCCCCCAAACAAATTTCAGTGAGGCAAGCGAACCGAATATCACCATCCCTACTACTGCGATACGATAGATGTTTAACCAAGCCTTATTTTCATTGATGAAGCCGATGTTCGACTCTCCATAATAATAGTTGCCGACAATGGAACTGAAGGCGAATAACAGGACGATAATGGCAAGGAAAATACCAGCCCAAGACCCCAATGCCGTCCCAAGTGCATTTTGGGTAAGGACGATTCCATCCGTTTCTTTCGATGTATAAAGACCTGAGAACAAAATGATGAAGGCAGTCGAACTGCAAATGATGAGCGTATCGACAAAAACACCCAGTGACTGAATGAGTCCTTGTTTGACGGGATGACTTACATCTGCCGTCGCTCCAGCATTAGGTGCACTACCCATCCCAGCTTCATTTGAAAATAGGCCACGCTTGATTCCCTGCATCATGGCAGCTCCCAGTACTCCGCCAGCCACTTCTTTTATTCCATTAAATGCACTTTCAAAAATCAGAACAAAAACACCCGGTAACTCGGTAATATTCATGATGATGATAATCAACGCCACTATCACATAGGCTCCTGCCATAATCGGGACGATGACTTCAGATACCTTTGCAATCATTTTGATACCGCCAAAAATGATGACAGCTGTGACGACAGCCAGAATGAGACCCGTAACCCACTTTTCGATTCCAAACGATTCATTGAATGCACTTGAAATCGTATTGGCTTGAACCGAGTTGAAAGCAAGTCCAAATGTAAGCGAAATCAATACAGCGAACGTGATGCCCATCCATCGGGCGTTCAAAGCTTTTTCCATATAATACGCAGGCCCTCCGCGGAATGCATCCCCATCCTTGACCTTATAGATTTGAGCAAGTGTACTTTCAATGAAAGCTGAAGCAGACCCGATCAATGCTATTAACCACATCCAGAAAACGGCTCCTGGGCCGCCCATCGTGATTGCGATGGCAACACCTGCAAGGTTACCAGTTCCTACCCTGGAAGCCGTGCTTATGCAAAATGCCTGAAAGGATGTCACACCCTTTTTTTCCGCCGTGGCTCCTTCCCCCAAAAGTCTGAACATTTCCCCAACCATCCTGAATTGGACAAACTTCGTGCGTACGGAAAAATAAAGGCCCAATCCAATCAACATGATGATCAAAATGGATGACCATAACACATCATTTGTCTCACTAATAAATTTTTCTAACATCCCCATTAAAACAATCCCCTCTACTTCACTTTAATTATTATTACAAAAACATATACAGCTATAATTTATTTCCCGGTTCTTCAGGGAGATAAACTAATAAAGCCCATAAAAAAAAGGAAATTCCCGAATGAATCTCCAATACAATAATTATATTATATCCTAACTCACATTTTTTTTCATTCATGAATTGGTGGAGTCAATAGAAAAATATAATATTTCAGTATTCTTCTTTATGATATTAATCTTTCTTCCCCCACTTTATTTTAGTTCATTCCAGACGTCAGCAGAATCCCTTTTTCGTCCAAATCATCCAAAAAACTTTAATATAGCACCAAAAAGCCTCTCACCTTCTGTTCAGGGCTAACGTGCAAGGCTTTTTTGCAAACATCGGCTTCATATCATTTTTCTTAAACCACTCCCAATATAAGAAAAATTCCGTGCTGAAATTTAGTTATCTTCTACATCGCAGAAGAGGTTTCAATGTATGAAATTCAAAAAAAAGTGTAATCGTAAACAATCTAGGTATAATTCTCTTTGTAGGGATTATGTCAAGCCAAGGGATTTAACGAATGATTATCAAATTAGGGAATTAGTTTGCAGTATAATTTGAACATCAACTTTGATTTTCATAGGGAAAAATATGTAATGCCCAATTTTGTATTCATTTCTTAAAAGGATGCGGAAGCTGAATATCCAAATACAAATAATGCCCTTCTCGAATGAGAAAAGCTTTTATTTAAAATATAATACCTCTAAAAATTTTATATTGTAGAAGTTTTTTTACTATTGCACTAATAGTCCACCTGAATAAGAGAACCCCTTTAACTGGTTTAACGAAGATTAAGAACACGATTCCTTAAATTAGAAGTAAGCCAGCTGCAAATAGGATCGAATTCACAAAACCAATTTATATGTTTGCTCCTTCTGACTGATATGAACAGCAGTGATAACAGTTCCAATCACTTCCGCTTTATTCATAAACGATATGCTAAGGCTCGTCATTAATCCTGATTGACTAACCAAGAACCTAAAAAACGCTGCACATCATGTGAATAGGAACGCATGCGACCGTAAAATGACTGATGCTTCAGTTATCTATTGAAGAAAATTCACAAAATTAGACACACCTATTTTATTAAAACGCTTGTTTTTTCTGACTAGCCATAGATCTCTTGTTATATTTATACCGGAAATACCGACTTCCCGCAAAAAACCTTGATCCAATTCCCTGGCCAATGACAACCTTGGCAGAATACTGATTCCAAGTCCAGCTTCGACTGCACTTTTTATCGCTTGTGTACTTCCAATCTCCATGTAGTTTTCTATTTTTTCTAAAACCCCACGCTCCCTTAACATGTTTTCTACGATAAGTCGTGTCCCTGAAATGGATTCACGCCAGATCATCCTTTCATTTCCCAATTCCTCTACCTGGATTTCTTTTCTGTCTCTCCATGTGTGGTCGGGTGGACAAACCAATATCAATTTGTCATCTGCGAACTTTTCTACAATAAAATCGGTGTTTTCCACGAGTCCTTCCACCAAGGCCAAATCAATGACATCGTTTGATAAATCCTCCAGAACTCGAGGTGTATTTTTTATCGTTAATGTCACTTTTATTTCAGGCTGCTGTTTTTTAAATCTCCCCAGCAAGCTTGGCAATAAATACTCGCCGATAGTCAGGGATGCACCTACTATGAGGTTTAAATTGTACTCGCCCACTGATTGCTGAATCACTTCTTTTGAATGGTTGAAGTCATTCACCATAGCTTTTGCAAAAGGGTATAACAACTCTCCTGCTTCTGTCACCCTTAGCCTCCCTTCCTCACGGTCAAATAACAAAGTGTTATAAAAATTTTCCAATTGGTGAATCTGTCTTGTTACCGCCGGTTGAGATAAGAAACTTAACCTCGCTGCCTGGCTTATGCTTCCTTCATCCACCACTAAACAAAACACTTTTAGATTTTCTAATTTCAAGACGCCGACCTCCATGTCTATAAATAGTTTAATAAAATGATAGCATCATATAGGTAAATGGTGAAATGGAAAAACAACGCTATTTTCCCTGAACAGGTGATTCTATTCAATTCTATAAAACGGATAAATCTTCTGGGTATAACGTTTTGTTATACCCGATGATTTTGTTGCAATTTACCCATTCCTTTTTCTTTGATATGTTAATAATAAGATTTATATAGAGAAGCATAGGAAGGGACTGATGACAATGAAAGGACAATGGAAAACACTGCTCCAATTATTTTGGACCTTTTTTAAAATAGCACCTGTCACATTCGGAGGCGGGTTTGCGATGATCCCTTTAATCGAAAAAGAAGTAGTGGAGAAGAGAAAATGGCTGAAAAGCGAAGAAGTTACGGATGTTTTTGCATTATCTCAGTCTGTACCGGGAGCTGTCGCCGTTAACTCCGCCACCTTTATCGGCCATCGAATTGCGGGAATGAAGGGCGCAATGGCAGCTATGATCGGTGTTACACTTCCTACCTTTTTAATTGTAGTGCTCCTCGGCATTTTGTATTTTTTCATTCAGGATAATCCAAAGGTAGAATCCGCATTCATATCGATTAGAGCTTCCATAGTTGCCATCATCGCCTATGCGGCTATCAAGATAGGAAAAACGGCTATTGTTGACAAATCAACATTAGGTATATTAATAGTGGGGATTCCAATCCTTTTTTTCATTCACCCTGTTTTAGCTATATTAGCAGGCGCGATAGCAGGTGTTGTGACCATCTCTATTAAGAGGAAATTAGGTTACAAAATAAACATGGACCGAAAAGAAAAGAAAGAAGAAGAGAATGATTTCGAATATTTCATGGGTGCAGGCATATAGGTCCATGAAAGGTGGGCGATATTTCCCTGTTATCGGTTTAAACTAATTTTCAAGAAAGCGTGGGATAAATTATGATGGAATTGTGGGAGTTGTTTAGCACCTTCTTTATTATCGGATTTGTATCGTTTGGCGGGGGATACGCCATGATTCCCGTAATAGGATCGGAAGTCTCACAGCATGGTTGGATGACGACACAACAATTTACCGATGTAATCGCCATTTCCGGCATGTCCCCAGGTCCTATCACCACCAATAGTGCCATTCTCGTTGGCTATTCGACTGCTGGATTAGCAGGAGCCATATCATCTGCTCTCGGAATCCTGCTTCCTGCAATTATAGTCATAATCGTTATAGCCACCTTCTTCAGCAAATTGAATCATTATCCAATTATTCAATCGATGTTTTATGGACTAAGACCCATTGTCACTAGTTTAATCCTTTTTGCAGCGATAAGTTTTGCCATTTCCAATCATATGATAGCTATGAACTTTTCATGGCATACGATAAGCTTATTACTTGTTTTTGGATTATCATTATTTGCCTTATTGAAATTACGATGGCATCCAGCTTATGTCCTTATTCTTTCTGGATTAGTTGGTGTTGTCTTCTATTCATAACGACTCATTTTTCCGTTCAACACACTTCCATGTAATCTCTAAATCTTGGACATACTGAAAATATGACTGATCGGTATGGAAACGAAATATTTGTTCAAGTGAAACATTATCAAACAGACATATTTTTTAAAATGGTGCGATGGTACAACCTGAGTTTCGTGATTTTGTGGAAATGAAGGAGGAACGTGGATTTTCCGTCGTTCATCAATATGGACCTGAATTAGGCAGTTATTTTGATGATGGGCAAAAGTTGGTTCCATAAATTAAAGAAATATCAAGCAGGAGAATTCGAATTTATAGTTCAGATGAGGAGCGACTTTGTTACTTTCTAAACATTGATTAGCATTTATCATGCATAAGAGCGAGGATGACTTCGCGTTTTTTATTGTTTTTTTCCTATAGTATTTTAACCATACAAACAACACCCTGAATCCAATGATTCAGGGTGTTGTTTCAAAATTATTCTCATTTTAAGAAGTACGTTTCTTCGCTTCATCATTTCCCGGCTGAAACCGTGGAAAACCAATCAAGATGGCAACGATTCCACAAAGTCCAATAAGTATTGGGTAATATGAATATGGCAAGATGCTTATAGGGGAAATCTTTGCTACCCCTGCTGCAACAAGCAGCTGTGCCCCATATGGAATCAACCCTTGGATGCTACACGCAAAAACGTCAAGTAAGCTCGCCGATTTACGTGGATCAATCCCATATTTCTCGGCAATATTTTTGGCTAGCGGCCCAGCAATGATAATCGAAATCGTATTATTTGCCGTTGAAAGGTTCGTCAAACCAACAAGCCCGGCAATGCTGAATTCCGCTCCTTTTTTTGATTTGCTATTTCGGGTCACAAGGTGGAGTAAATAATCGATGCCACCATTATGTTTGATGACAGCTACCATACCTGCTATTAAAATGGCAAGAAAGGAGATTTCATACATTCCCGCCATTCCTTCCCCAACTTTTTGAATGACACCCAACGGTTGATAACTTCCATCAGCCAAGCCGATAATTCCGGCAAATACGATCCCGATGGAAAGGACCAGAAACACATTCACTCCTGCCAATGCGGTGATCAATACGCAAAGATATGGAACGATCTTCACCCAATTATAAGCATGTTGGGAAATGTCGGCTTGTTCACCCATTGTTAAAATTCCAAGGATGGCACATGTGATGATGGCGGCAGGTAAAACGATGAAAAAATTCACTTTAAACTTATCCTTCATTTTTGTTCCCTGTGTCCGCACTGCAGCGATTGTTGTATCCGAAATGAAGGATAGATTATCCCCAAACATCGCACCACCAATAACGGCCGCCATTGAAAGGGCAAGCGAAATATCTGTTTGCTCACTAATTCCAACCCCAATAGGTGCTAGGGCAACAATCGTTCCCATGCTTGTCCCCATAGATAAAGAAATAAAACAAGCAATAATGAAAATCCCTACCATCAATAGATTTTGCGGAAAAACAGCCAAGGCAAGATTCACTGTTGATTCAACTGCCCCCATGCCATTTGCAACCTTGGAAAAAGCGCCAGCCAAAAGGAAAATGATAACCATTAACATGATATTGGAGTCCCCGGCACCTTTACAGAAGATTTCAACCTTTTCATTGAAAGTCTCTTTCCGATTCATTGCCAATGCAGCTGCTGATGCGATAGAAATCGCAACAATCACCGGAAATGAATAAAAATCTTTAGTGATGATTCCGGAGCCAATAAATAAAATTAAAAAAACGACAAATGGGATCAATGCCCAGGGATTCCCTTTATTGTTTGCACTCATGATGAACACCTCTTTTTATTTTTCGCATGACATATGTCACAGCCTTTATTCTTTTAACAGTTTTTGCAAATAACGCTAATAATAACCTGATATGCCCAATAATGGAATCAACAGCTTTAAAACTGTCGGCATAAAAAAAGACCTCTTCCTTTAAACAACAAGAAGAGGTCTTTTAATTTATAAAAAACGCCCCCCTTATCTTTCAGGCAAAAATTAGCCTGCTGGATTTGGCACAGCACTCCTATTAAGTCTGCTGCCGAGACATCTTCGGGCCAGTCCCTCCGTCTCTCTTGATAAGAAGATCTAAATTATATAATTTATCAAATATTACGATATCCACCAGAAAAGTACCAGACTGGAAACTCGCCGAAACCATCTGAGTTTGTGAAAGTGACATCGAAAGCCATATTGAAAAGCAAATATAAGAGTACAGCATTTTATGTATTTTCGCAAGGTTTAGTTTTAAAGTATTTCACATGTGGACCTTAATATTATAAAGGGCCTTTTACAGGTGCAGTAAATAAGGTTTTTTCAATAATGATTTACTTGTTATACTATGATCCAAATCCTGTCTTTTATCAGGAAGGAACTAAAAATAAAAAGAGGTCTAAAGAAAGGACCTCTCAGCAAATTTGTTGTATTAGGTTAGGTGAATTATTTTTAGTTGAGTTCACATCAGTCGATACCTCAAATGCTTCCATCTGTTCAGGATCGAATGATTTTAAATACTGCTGCAGATATGCAGGATCATTAATGGATGGATTCAACCAATCTTTTTCATCTTCAGGTTTTAGGATGACAGGCATACGATCATGAATGCTGGTCATTAGCTCATTAGGAACGGTCGTTATAACTGAGCACGAATAAATGTTGATGCCCTCTCGAGATTTCCAGGATTCCCAGAGACCGGCCATACCAAATGGAGCATGATTCTTAAGCTTTATTCGCATGGGTATTTTTCGCTCGGGTTCCTTCTTCCACTCATAAAAGGAATCAGCGATTATCAAGCATCGTTTCTTCTTATACGCATTCTTGAAGCTTGCCTTCTCAGCAATGGATTCCGCTCTGGCATTGATCATTTTGTAGCCCACTTTTTCATCTTTTGCCCAAAAAGGAATGAGTCCCCACCGAAGATATCCAAGTCGATTCCTAGCCCCGTCATTAATGACGGATAGCACGGAGTGGGAAGGTGCAATATTGTAACTGAATTGGTATTCTTCATCAAATGATCCTTGAATATCGAACCGGTCTTTTATTTCTTCAATGTCAGTGAAAAGGGTGAAACGTCCGCACATAATATCGCCTACCGTTTTAAGATTTATTACAGTGTAACAAATGGAACGGGCTGGTACAAATCAGCGTTCTAAAATCCTGATGTCGGTAAATGGTTGATTGAATAATTCGCTGGAAATCAAAAGTGTTCCAAGGACCTCTCTTTCATCTTCAGCTTTAATGATTTCCGACAAAATTAAGGTACTGCCATTCCTGACCGTTACATTATATTCATTCATAGGATCCCCCCTCTAATGTTAGATGGTTGTTATTATAAACCAAAAACCTCCAAGTATCATTATTGACCTTTAGCAGAGTCGTGGTTAATCCACTAATGAGGAGCCTAGAGTGGTTCCATTAAACTTGATTACGTTTAAGCTTTATCACCCGAACCAATCCGAGATCCTCATTTCATAGTAAAGGAAGCTTCTAATCTTCCATTTGCATTCAACATAACATATAGATAAAAAAGACTGTCCCTGAATAAAATCAAAGACAGCCTGGTCAGAAGGTTTTTCACTTCAACAAATTTATACTGGTAATGATAATAGGGATAGCAAAAAGGTCGATGAGGAATGCCCCTACGATCGGTACGATAAGAAATGCCCTTCTCGAAGGACCAAATTGACCTGTAATGGCAGACATATTTGCCATTGCGTTGGGAGTTGCCCCTAATCCATGTCCGATAAAGCCACCAACCATGACAGCTGCATCATAATTCTTACCTAGTAATCTGAATAATACCAATGTACCAAGTAGTACTATGAAAAATACCTGGACGAAAACAATTAGAAGCATCGGCAATGCCAAATTGGCCACTTCCCATAGTTTTATGCTCATTAAGGCCATAGATAGAAAGATTCCCAATGTTATGTCTCCGATAAGATCGATGCTTTTCATATCCACAGCTTCTCTTTTAAAACCATCAAGAATATTTCTAACGATAACTGCTACAAACATTGCTCCTACATAGCTCGGCAAAACAAAACCGGTTGAACTCGAGAAAAGCTCTCCTAAGTAAGAACCTGCTGCCATACAGAATGTTATGATCAGAATCTGGATCATGAAGTTTTGGGCGTTGATCCCTTTGGATGAATCTCCGTTCGTTTCCACGGCTGCTGCCACTTCATCATTAATATCCGCTTCGGATGGCTGTAATTTATACTTAGTGATTAAATATTTAACGGATGGACCACCAGCTAACCCGCCTGCAACCAAGCCAAAGGTTGCTGCTGCAAGTCCAATGGATAAAGCGGAACTAACCCCAAGATCTTCAATTGTCCCGCCAAATGCAGTAGCTGCCCCATGGCCTCCTTCCATCGAGATGGGGCCCATTACTACTCCTAATAAAGGCTCTAAATCAAGTATAGTTGCAAGTGAAACTCCTATCATACTCTGAAAAAGAGCCAGGGCGCCACAAGCCAGCCAGTAAATGACGAGCAGTTTCCCACCTAGCTTAACAAGTTTAAAGCTTGCCCCTAACCCTACAGTTGTAAAGAAAGTAAGCATAAAAAGGCTTTGTAAAGTAGTATCCAATGTTAAATTGATCAATCCAGCCTGTCTGAAGATTGTCACAAGTATCGCGAACAATCATCCTCCCACTACTGGAGCCGGTATGCAAAACCTTTTAAGGATGGGGATCTTCCTAATTAACAGTCCACCCGCCAAAAGCAGTGATACGGCGAGAAATAAAGTCGTGATTTGATTTAATTCCAGATTCATCGTATGTCTGCCCCCAGATGTATAATTTATTATTTAAAATGCAGCAATACCTCATTTATTAAATGTGCTGCCAATGTAACGGTTTTATTATTTTCGTCCAACGAAGGATTCACTTCCGCGATATCAAAGGAGAGGATCTTTTCGTTTGATACGACATGCCTAATAATCGCACGGACCAATTTCGGATTCAGTCCAAATGGAGAGGGTGCACTTACCCCTGGTGCGTAGGCTGAATCAATAACGTCAGTACATAATGTAAGAATGATGAAGTCATTTTTTTTAACGAATTCATTTATCCGCTGCTTGGTTTCATTCATTTCGTTCAATGACAGCTCTTCTTCCAATATGTAGTCGACCTTACTCCTCTCAGCAGTTTTAAACAGGGCCTTCGTATTTCCCTGTTTCTGAATTCCGACACATAAATATCCACAACTTTGATCTTCGTCCAAAATCTGTTTAAACATCGTTCCTGATGAACTTTCTTTTTCATAAGGCCTCATATCAAAGTGAGCATCAATATTAATAATCCCCAATCTAGCCTTTGGTCCAACGTATTTCCTTATCCCAAGATAATGACCATAAAGGGTTTCATGTCCTCCGCCAAGTATGATAGGAATCGCTTTACTCTCCAATATCTGGGCAACAGCTGATCCCAGTTGAGCTTGGGCATCCTCCATCTCTGAACCTTCACAGATTACATTTCCAGCATCCACCAGCTCGGTTTGGGGGGATAAATGACATGGTAATTTCGCCAAGGACTGCCTTATATGATCAGGACCCTCTGCAGCACCAATCCTGCCTTTATTTCTTTTGACGCCTTCATCACATTTGAAGCCAATCATTCCAAAGGTTCTGGATGCTTTGGGAGAGGTGTTTAATTCCGAAATCGGTGACAAACGCACTCTTTGGTGGTACCTGAAGCTGTCCATTTCAGAATGGGAATCAACCCTTCCATTCCAATAATCTAAAATCGGTTTATTATACATAATTTCTCCTTTATTAAAAAAATTCTGAAATATCTTTTTTTAAAATTATAATTGAGATAATATATAATTACCAATACAAAATTTTAATATATCTATAGTTTTAAACTATAGAAAGGAGAATATATGGATCTTCGCCAACTACGTTATTTCACTACCGTTGTCCAGGAAAAGAATTACTCTAAAGCTGCTAAAATACTGCATATATCTCAACCTTCCTTAAGTAATGCCATAATGAAATTAGAAAAAGAAGTTGGTTTTCAGCTTTTGGAACGTAATACAAGGGGACTTGAGCTTACGGAAGCAGGGGGGATTTTTTATACGAGATCTGCGGATTTGTTAAGAAGATTCAATAATTTTCAAGTGGAACTTGAGGAGATGAAGCATGTTGGAAGTGGAACAATATCTATAGGTTCCATTGAATCATTCAAAATCTGGTTCCCGAAGATAATCAGGAATTTTAAAATCAATTATCCTAATATTCATTTCAAAGTCAGGGAAATATTGGGGGAAGAAAAGGTTATCGAATCGTTAAATCGGTTTAATGTTCATTTCACCATCACGAACCAGCCAATTAACCATGAGAAAATCATATCTGCACCCCTATACAATGAAAAATTCGTGCTTTTGGTCCATAAAGATGACGAATTAAACGAAAAAGAGTCTATCACTTTCCAAGACCTTGCAAAGAAAGAATTGATCATCAGTACAACTGGATTTCAAACAAGAGATGATATCTTAAAAGCATTCAATAATGAAAAGGAACTTCCCAATATTATTTACGAAATAGAAAGACTTGAAACAGCTTGCAGTTTGGTGGAAGAAGGACTTGGTGTTACAATTTTACCGGAAAGCTATGTAAAATCCGTTACAACAACCGATACTGCAATCCGTGCAATAGAATCTAATTTTTTGGAAAGGACTGTATACCTGGCCTACTTGAAAGATCGATATCTGTCACCTGCGGTATGTAAATTAGTTGAGGAGATACATCGCTTTTTTAATGAGAGTGATAGAAGCGACTAACTAAAAAAGCAAAACTTCACTGAAAAATGCACAAAAAAATATTCCCCTTCTGCACAATGCACAAGGGGAATATCATTAGTCTGGACCGTTTCACTTCCCAATTTCCTTCTTTACATCTTTTTAAAGGAATCCCTGTCTGGACTGGTTATATTAGTCAGGAGGAAATCAATTCGTGACGCTACCATCATCGTCGGGATCTTCAAAATCCGCAGGATCTTTTTCCAATAGTGCCTCTTTGTCTGTTTCGTTCCATTTTGTTTTATATCCTAAAGATTTCGCTACTTTTAACACCGGTAAATACGATTTTTTATCTGGTTCATATGTTTCTAAGTCACCTGCTCCAATTACACCCAATCCAAGTAGCAATTTGTCTGATTGAATATAGGGTTTTTCATCTATCAGTTTCATTTGTTCAGCTGTATAAGGATAAACGGCTCCATTAACCTTTAAGGTAAACGGTCCTTTCTTTTCTTCTTTTATTTCTTTTGGCTTTTTAGCTTTATAGGAAACATCATACACTCCTTGAACAGTTCCTTCTCTCGTATTGTCGGCTCCTCCATACATTTTCCCTGTTTCATAATCAAAAATAACAGCTTGCACATTACCGATATGTTGGGGTTTTTCTTCATAAACATGGCCTTTTGCCATTAACTCCAGCCTTGTATTTTGTTCAATTCCCGGTTCCCATCTAACTGTAGGATAACCAGCAGAATAAATACGTGGAGCTAGTATGGCATCTTGAATTAGCATATGATGATCAAGCACATTCATAATCGTTTCAGATACCGATGCTATTATCGTCGCTCCCCCTGGTGAACCAATGGCCATGAAGGGATTGCCATCTTTTAATACGAAGGTCGGGGACATACTGCTTCTTGGTCTTTTTCTTGGTTCCACCTGGTTAACGCCCCCCGGTGTGGCATCAAAATCCGTCATTTCATTATTAAGCATGAATCCATAATCAGGTACCATGATACCCGATCCGAATACTTGCTCGATTGTAGTCGTATAAGCAACCATATTTCCCCACTTATCCATTACAGAAAAGTGAGTCGTTTGTCCGATCGGGGTCTGCTCTTCCTTAACGTTCTTCATTGAAGTCGGTTCTTTGCCCTCATACTTCCATGGATCGCCTGCTTTGACATCAACTGTTGATCTATTTGGATTAATGAGTTTTCTTCTTTCTTTTATATAATCTTCATCCAATAGTCCTTTAGTAGGTACATCATAAAAATCTTCATCTGCCATATAGGCAGCTCGATCGGCATATGCGAGATGCATGGCTTCCGTTAGATAATGAAGATACTCAGGGGAGTTAGCCCCCATCTTTTGTACATCGTATCCTTCCATGAGCTTCAGGATTTGTTGGATCGTCAAACTGCCTGAACTTGGTGAAGCTGCACCCACCAATTCAAAGCCCCTATATTCCGATCTAATTGGTTCTCTCTCTTTCACCACATAGTTTTCCAAATCCTCTTTTGTCATCGTTCCTTCACGTTTTTGAACTTCTTTAGTAAGGGCTTCTCCGATTTCACCTTTATAAAAAACGTTAGAACCTTGTTCTTTTATTAACTTAAGAGTCTTTGCCAGATCTGGCTGAACGAGGGTATCTCCCTCTACCAATGGTTTTCCATTTGGTACAAAAACTTTTGCAGCCGCTGGGTTATTTTCAAGTTTTTTTACATTTTCATCGATATATTGAGCTGTCGCCCAATTGACTTTTACCCCTTTTTCAGCTTGTAAAATAGACTGGTCGATAACTTGTGATAATTTCAATGTTCCATATTTCTCAAGAGCAGTTTCTACCCCCAAAAGTGTTCCGGGAACTGCAACCGCTTTCCCAGATATGTGCCGTTTACTAAAAGGAATAGGTTTTCCCTTTGAATCTAAAAAAAGTTCAGGCGTAACATTTTGCGGTGCCATTTCGCGACTATCGATCATCGTTATTTTATTTTCCTTTTTATTGTAGATCATCATAAAACCACCGCCGCCGATTCCAGACATCATTGGCTCAACTACATTTAACGATAATTGAATGGCAGCTGCTGCATCGACTGCATTTCCACCTTGTTTTAGTATCTTTATACCCGCTTCAGCTGCTAACGGATGAGAAACTGATACGATTCCTTTTGTTGCACCCCTTCCCATTGACTTATCCACTCCGGGGACACTTGCAAAAGCTGGTGTGATCATACAAAAGAAACTGAAAGTAACTAAAATAAAACTTTTTAAAAATTTCATGAATTAGTCTCCTTTCAAAAACAAAATTGGGATTTCACCATACGGCAAGTGGATATACGGATGATCCTCGATTTGCAAGTCTGGAATATGCTGGTTGATCTCTAAATTGAAACAGTATTCACATTCCCTTTGGCTGTTGGATAAGTTCTCTTAATGATGATTCAATTCAAAAAATCACCCCCCACGAATTTCCAGCATGACTCTACAACTAACCTTTACATCCGGGTGATAATCGAAGCCTGGCACTGTCCAAACCATAGAAAACAAATAATATAGCCATGACCATAATAGAAAGCCTGCTGCCTACTGTACCTCTAGTTGCCTCTAAAACTAGCAGAATGGCCATTACACGAACCACAAATCCAAAGCGCCGGTTTGCACTATCCTTGATTTTTTTTAGTTTTCCTTCAAACCGGAAGAAGCGTCAAAAGGGAAAATTTCAAGTTGCCTGGTACGATATCTTTTTAGCAATCCTCAGTATAGGCGTAGGTGCATATTGGCCATTATTTTTCGGGAATATAGTCCTTTTCCTTACTGAAGGCCGTGATAATACCGGTCACTGTTAGACTCATAACCAATAAAAAGTACTTATTACCCTTTTCATACAACCCCCCATCATTTTTTTCATCATCTACAAAAGATGATACTATTATTATTCTACCGACCACCTTACTTTTCCTTTTTTTGCAAAATCAGACACGAAAACCAAAAGTCCTACTGTCGATTAAAAAAGTTTTATTTAAATCAAATAAACAAGCATAAATGTGTAAAAACACCTGCTTAAATACGGAAAATTCTGTTATTTAATGGGTTCATTTTCCTCTTTATTACATTTTCACCCTTAATTTAAGGATAATATTGACTCTTCCGTTTTAGAAATATATTATTGTTATAAACTTATAAGTCTTTATTATAAAACTAGAAACTTTTAACATATTTCTAGCCTTTAATCGTTATATACAAATATTATTTGAGAGGGTATATTTGAGGTCCGCCCTTCCTTTTACCAGCTATTTTTTTGTGTGTATTTTCCAATCTAACTGAAGTGGGTGATTGTTTGAATTTCCTATCCCTCCGCTATTTCATAGAGGTTTCTAACCATCTTAGTTTCAGCGAGGCTTCCAAAACCCTGCATATTTCCCAGCCAGGACTTAGCCAACAGATTTTATCCCTCGAAAAACAATTAGGCCTTAAACTATTAAATCGAACGACAAGAAAAATTACATTGACGGAAGAAGGAGAGTACATCTATAAAAAACTTGCCCCTTCCTTTGAAGATATTGAGAAAACAGTGAATTACATAGTTGAAAATAAAACCATCCCCAAGCCTAAAATGAAGATAGCTACTGTCCCCTCTGCAGCGAGCATCTATATCCCGAAGTTATTGAAAAAGTTAGTGGGGGAATACCCGGAAACAGATTTTTACCTGCATGAAACAACATCCTCAAGGGCAGTGAAGCTCGTAAACCAACAAAATTATCACATCGGTTTCATCCGAACGCCCATACACAATAACATCATTGCAAATGAAGGATTAAGCATGATTGAATTCAAAAGGTTCCCTTTACAATTAGTGGTTTCCATTGATCATCCACTGGCCCAAAAGGATGCGATACACTTATACGAGGCACGAGACGAATCTTTTATCCATTATGATGCCGTCCAAGCACACTCCCTTCAATTCCTTTTGGAAAAGGCTTGTCTGACTGCTGGATTTTCACCTAAAGAATTATGTAAAGGATCCGAATTATTAACGATTGCCAACCTTATATCCAATAACTTAGGTGTTGCTCTCATGCCGAAAGATATGGTGAGTTTGTTGGGAAAAAGCAAAGTTAAAGCATTGAACATCGATAACTCTGAATTATCCAGTTCCATATCTGCAGTTTGGAAAAACACGGATGATGCGTCAATGCTGACTAAGCATGTTTTGAAAACGTTAAAGAATGATCAGACTTTTTACGATATATGAGATCCTTGGCTTAAAAAGCTGCGAAACAACTCGGAGTGAGAAAAACCATTTAGTTTGAATAATATTTATTACACTTTACCTTTTAAATGATTCATTTTTTGCATTTTGTGAAATTTTAAAAAAAGAGCCTCTCTCGATTAAAAGGGAGGGGTTCGAAATAAGGGGTTTAGGCATAAAGTGAAAAAAGCCCCATTTCTCGTTTGTGACACTGAGAAATGGAGCTTTTAATATTGGATTAATTTTACTTCTATACTTCGATAAATAATTTATCACTGGTTATTTGAAAAACCACGGTGAATAAATGCACTTTGAATCGGGTGAAACTCCACTAGAATTATCCCCCTGTGGTTTTCTTTTTGTATATCATGTACCGTTATTTATTCCCTGGAGCAGGTTGATCGACCCCTCTAACTCGATGTTTATGCCCATCATCTTCAGTTGTGTAAAAATCATAATAATGAACGTGCATTCCATTGCCAACAGGAATGGCTTGTCCCGAATATGCCTTATAATAATGGTTATGCCCATCCTCAAATACCACATATCCTTCTGTATAGTGAATATGTTCTCCCTCTTGTGATGGAATTGGCGGGGATGTTACATCCAGACATTGATGGACATGGCCGTCCTCTACAGATGTATAATCAACGGACCCATGATTATGATGTGGAACAAACCCAGAAACAAAATCATCTTTTCCTACCTTGTTCAATCCATTCACCCCTTATATATTAATTATCATAAATTCTATAAACTATATGCTTGGAACAATAAGGAGATTCGTAACAATCATAATTAAAAAATCGTAAAAGTATACTTTTACGAACGATTTTCCTGCCTACTGGAGCCTATGTGAACATATACAAACAATTCAATATTTTAACAAATTAACGTGTTAAAAAAATAGATTGATTTCAGCAAAGAGTAAAGATATAATCATCATGATAATGATTATCAATTCCATTAATGAACAGTAAAGGATGAATTAAAAAATGTTACATAATCCCTCTCTAAAGGGACTCAAAAAGCGTTCAAATGGTTTTCTGCTATTGTGTTTATTCATTCTGGTGATTATTGGATTAGTGCTGTGCCTATTTTTGGCTGTAACATTTGGAGCAAAAGAGGTTAGCATCAATACGGTGTGGTCAGCGATTTTTGATTATAATCCCACACTGACACAGCAACAGATTATCCACGAACTACGGCTTCCACGGGTGATTGGCGCTGCATTAGTCGGAGCAGCTTTTGCAGTTGCAGGTGCTTTGATGCAAGGAGTCACCCACAACCCCTTAGCTGACTCAGGAATACTTGGTATTAACGCAGGGTCAATGTTTGTGGTAGCCCTTAGTTTCGCTTTCTTTCCAAATATACCATATGCTGTCTTGATGGTTTTTTCATTTATAGGAGCTGTGTTGAGTACATTATTCATTTATATAATAGGCTCATCTGTGCCGGGAGGATTAACACCTATAAGGCTAACAATCTCAGGTGCAGTGATAGCAGCGCTCCTGCATTCACTTAGTTCAGGAGTGGCCATTTATTATGATTTGAGTCAGGATTTAGCATTTTGGTATGCGGGAGGTGTAGCAGGGATAAAGTGGAGTCATTTGAAAGTGCTTGCTCCTATTATTCTTATCGCAATTATTTGGGCAATTTCATTAGGTCGATCTGTATCACTCATTTCAATGGGCAATGATATTTCCACCAATCTTGGTGTGAATACGAATCGTATTAGAATACTAGGAATGATAGTAGCCGTTATTCTGGCAGGAGTTTCTGTTTCGGCCGTTGGTTCAATAGGTTTTGTTGGACTTGTAATCCCACATATTTCACGAAAATTGGTTGGAGGATATTATCAGCTCATTATTCCAATGTCAGCATTATTGGGTTCGATTCTGTTAATACTGGCTGATCTGGGTGCCAGAACGTTGAACCCGCCTAGAGAGCTGGCTATTGGTATAATGGTTGCCCTTGTCGGTGTTCCTTTTTTTCTCTATATTGCTCGTAAAGTAGGGAGGGACTTATAGGTGAAATATCATATGAATGCAGACAACAAGAGGGCATATATAGTTACTATGGTATTTATTTTTATTAGTATAGTTGCAGTATTAATAAGCTTAAATACAGGTACACTGCGAATTTCACCTTTAAAAGTAATCCAAACGCTTTTTGGCAACGGTGATTTTAAAAGTTCTACTGTGCTATTTGATTACCGTATGCCACGAATCTTGATTACCATGTTGGCGGGAGTTGGATTAGGAATTTCAGGTGCAATCCTACAAGGTTTATCGCGTAATCCTTTGGCAGATCCAGGAATTTTAGGCTTACATGCAGGTGCGTCCTTTGGTCTCATTATCTTTGTAACATATTTTCATTCATTAGATGAAAAAGCATCAATCCTTATACCGTTATTTACCTTTTTAGGAGGAGTCTTAACTGCTTTTCTTATTGTTTTACTTGCCTATGATCGTTACAAAGGCATACTGCCCATTCGCCTTATTCTCATTGGAATTGCGATTTCTGCTGGTTTTAGTGCTATTACACTTTTTCTGTCTCTTCGTCTTGATGAAGAAACCTACTCATTTGCTTCAAGATGGTTAGTTGGTAATGTATGGGGAAGAGATTGGATCCATGTTATTGCCCTTTTTCCGTGGATCCTTATTTTAGCACCTTATGCTTACTTCAAATCTAACACATTAAATGCCTTATCACTAGGTGATGACGTAGCGGCTGGACTTGGTGTTTCTGTTCAAAAACAACGTTTGCTGATGCTGGTAACTGCTGTTGGTTTGTCATGTGCGAGTGTAGCAATGGCCGGCGGTATTGGATTTATTGGTCTAGTTGCCCCGCATCTTGCCCGTCGGCTTGTTGGCCCGATGTACCAGCATTTCCTTCCTGTTGCAGGACTTATAGGACTCATTATTTTGGTGCTTGCGGATACCATCGGCCGATCCATATTTCATCCAAATGCTATTCCAGCTGGTATAGTAGTCGCTGCTATAGGAGCTCCCTATTTTCTTTACTTGCTCACAAAAACAAAATAACTTTTCAATTAGGAGAAAAAATGAAAAAGAAAATTACTATTTTATTTAGCATTATGTTAATTCTTATTTTGTCGGCTTGCGGACAGACATCTTCAAATGATAGTAAATCAGCACAAAAAAATAAACCAGAGAGTGAAGAACCTAGAATCGCTTCACTTTCCATCCACCTAACAAATGATTTACTTGCATTAGATATAACTCCAGTTGGTTCTGTAATTGGTGGAGAATTAAAAGATTTTCTGCCGCATGTGAAGGATCGATTAAAAGATACGCAAAAGCTTGGACCTGTAAAAGATCCAGATATGGAAGCGTTGATAGAACTAAACCCTTCTGTGATTTATCTTGATAAAGAATTTTCAGGACAAGATGTATCAAAATATGAAAAAATCGCACCGACTCATGTATTTAATCTTGATGAAGGAACATGGAGAGATCATTTAAAGTCCGTTGCTAAACTTGTCGACCGTCAACAGCAAGCAGAAAAGTTCATATCAGATTATGAAAAACAAACGAAAGAAGTCAAAAATTTAATTGAAAATAAACTTGGTGAAGGCAGTAAAGTAATGGCAATCCGTGTTACTGCAAAGGAGTTACGAGTATTTAGTACTGAAAAGCCAATGGGACCTATCTTATTTCAGGATTTAGGTTTTAAACCTGCCAATGGTGTTGAAAAGATTGATAAAAATCTACCTTACGAAGTCATATCTCAAGAAGTTCTTCCAGATTTCGATGCAGATGCTATATTTGTCATTGTCAACAGTGATGATGAGTCTCAGACTGCTTTTAAACAGTTGGAAGATACACCCATTTGGAAAGGGTTGAAAGCAGTTAAAGGAAAACATGTATACGTAGTTCCGGATCAGCCATGGCTTGACTATTCAGCACTAGGAAATAAAATGGCCATGGAAAACGCAAAAGAAATCTTTTCAAAATAAATAGTGTTATTTTGCGGTTAAGATGAACGGGAAATTTTTACGCTAAGCGAAATTTCAAACTAAAAAAGTCGATTCCTGTACGTTAAGGATTCGGCTTTTTTTAGTTTGCTTCTTCAAGTAAAGCACTGTGAGATTGAGAAGATTTATACTTCAAATACCTTATTTTTTGCATTCGGGCTTAACACTTCTTCCGGCTTTAACACTGCTAATAGCTCTCCATTATTGACTTTATTGACCCAATCACATCGGCTTCACCTTTTTCAATGAAATTTTCTGGAACTTCTAATTGTCCATTGACTATTGCAGGAACTCTCCCGTATTTTTTCGCTATAGGTGAAAATGATGCTTCCGCTAATGCGAGCTTCCATGCTTCAAATCCATTCATATTCATCAATCATTGTTAGTAATTCCCATCTAGCAATATTCGCCACTTGGGATTGCCCATAGACGCTGGATGCTGGTGTTAAAGCTTGAATTTTTACTGTGCCCCATACTACTTCCTCAAAACGTTGATTAATAAAAAAGTAATGCTTTTCTTTTTGTTGTTAAAACAGGAAAAAATAGTACAAATTTAGTCAATGTAATGTTTCTTAAAATCTGGATGGATAGAAAATTTTTTACGTAAATTGGCAAGGTTTTCACCAAAACTTTCTTCTAAAAGCTCTCTATGTTTCTCCATAATTTCCATGAGATACAAATCATGAATCATGACTTCTGTAATTGGCATTACCAAACCTACATGCATTGTCCATGCCGCACGACTATCTTTACCCAGCGAGACAATACCTGCTACTACTTCTGAGTCATCTCCACTAATAACAAGCCATCGTCCACCATACTCTTCTGTAATTTCATGACCCATATAATGGAGGTAAACATTAGCAAAATCACATACGATTTCCCCATAAGCAATAATTGTTACATTGACCCCTCTAGTTGCTGCCTGTCTTAGTTCAGACTCCAATTCTTCGAATTCCTCTTCCCAAATCTCTAAGAGGATTCTTTTTTCAGCAGATAATATACAAGCTTTAACCTTTTCGAGTATTTCATTGCGTCCAGTGATATTCCAGATATTTTCACGGTCATTTGCAGAACTTTCAAACTCCGCTAATGATTTTTCTGCCAGTTCAAAATTCTCTTCTGCTTTCATTCGACGGTTTTTTATTAGCTCCTTTGCAGGTACAGGAGTATACTGTGGTGTGTTTCCAGGACTAACCAGAATATCCCCTCTTATTGCGAGACCGTCCAGAATTTCATATATTCTTGAACGTGGTACACCGGAGTTTTTTGCTACTGCATAGCCAGTCAATGGCGATTCTTCTAATAAGGTAAGATATGCTTTCGCTTCATATTCGGTAAAATTTAGATTTTTTAATGTTTCTAAAATGTTTTCTTTCATAAATCCTCCAACACAACCTTAGTTGCTACCTTAGTAACTAATATCTTAGCAAAATCTGTTGACCTTTTCCATAAGCATCCAATATACTTAATAAGTAGTTACTTGAGTAGCCACTAACAAACGAGAAGGGAGAAATAGTATGGATAGCTTACTAACTTACATATCAATAGTTGCAATGATGGTTATTATACCCGGAGCAGATACTATGCTCCTAGTGAAAAACACGCTTCGCTATGGTCCAAAAGCTGGACATTATACCGTTCTCGGAATGGCAACGGGACTTTCTTTTTGGACGCTTATTGCTATTCTTGGGTTATCTGTCGTCATTGCAAAGTCTGTGATTCTTTTCAGTACAATCAAATATTTGGGAGCCGCCTACTTAATTTATTTAGGGATTAAAAGTTTTTTTACTAAAAGCGCTTTTTCTTTAAAAGAAATACAAGCACAAGCAAATACACCCACGAAGTATTTAAATCGGCATAATAAGGATTCCTTTATGCAAGCATTACTTAATAATATTCTTAATCCAAAGACTATTTTAGTTTATATAACAATCATGCCGCAATTTGTCAATTTGAATGGAAATGTAAACCAGCAATTGATTATATTAGCCTTCATCTTAACCTTACTCGCTGTATTATGGTTTCTATTTCTTGTTTATCTAATTGATTACGCAAAAAAATGGTTGAACAACTCCAAATTCCAGAAAGCGTTCCAAAAATCAACTGGCTTAATTTTAATAGGTTTTGGCATTAAAACAGGAATATAAATTGTATAAAATAACTAATTTGATTCAATCCGTTCAAAAAATTGAACGGTTTTTCTATTCACTCCATATGTTTCTAACAAACTTGTTAACTACCTGCCCATTTAGTTCCATAAGAAAAGAGCTGCCCTTATAAACAGCTCTGATTTCAGCTAACGCACCCGTTAGCATTCCTGTAGATCGTTAAATATCAGGTTTGAAAAAAATAGAGCCCCTCAGTAAGATATGAGTATAGAGTCCAATCTAACTCAAAGTCTTAAGGAGGAAGCCCTACTATGAATTTTAAAATGCAAGACAAACAAAATCAACTAATAGAAAGAATTTCCGATACACATCTAATTGTAGGTGTGGATATAGCCCAACAATTACACGTTGCTCGAGCTGTTAACTTCCGTGGAATTGTAGTTGGAGATCCTCTTACATTTGAAAATAATGAAGAGGGGTTCGTAAAACTATTAAGTTGGATTCAAAACTTACAAAAACTAAAAAACTTAGATTCCACAATAGTGGGTATGGAACCTACAGGACATTACTGGATTAACCTATCAAAATGGCTGGATAAACAAAACATTGAGGTAGTTACTGTGAATCCCCACTTAGTAAAAAGGAATAAAGAGAATCGTGACAATACTCAATCGAAAAGTGATAAAAAAGATGCCCTCGTTATTGCGGATATGGTCAAAAACGGCTATTATTCCTTTGTTCGTCCCACATCCGAATCATTTGAGAAACTTAGAGTTCTAATTTCTAACCGTGATGTAATTGTTAAACGTCTCGTGATGTCTATTAATCAAGTAAATCGATGGGTGGATGTGGTCTTTCCTGAACTCAGACAAGTGTTTAAAGATGTAACCTGCAAAGGGGCGATCGCAACCCTTCGTTTATTTCCTACACCGGATGAAATATCTTCACTAGAAACACTAGATGTCATGAGGGGTTGGAA
>NZ_JAOPHO010000013.1:0-78398 GCF_033141925.1 Peribacillus sp. CSMR9 | reverse complement strand
AGTATCGAATGAGAATTGTCTTTTTTTAGTTTGATTTACCGTACTAGTTAGAAAAACGTGAGTTTTTCAGCAGCCTCAATTTATTAGTCCTTCTTTTATTATTTTGATTCCATTTATGCTTGATTTTTTTTGCACGGCCGTACTAAAATTAGTACATGCGTACAAATGATAAGATGAATAAACAAGAAAATCGTTCTTTTATTGAAGAAACTAGACGTGCTCAAATTGTTGACTGTGCAATTAAAGTAATTGCTACAAAGGGTTTTGTGAATGCTTCTATATCGGAGATTGCTAAGGAAGCTGGAATTAGTAAAGGGGTGATTTCTTATCATTTTTCCAGCAAAGATGAACTGATACAGCAGGTCGTAATAGAAGTTTATCATGCAGGTGCAATCTTTATGGAATCTCATATGAAAGGAAAAAGCACTGCAAAAGACATTTTAAAAGCTTATATTGAATCGAATTTGAAATTCATGGATGATAACCCCCAAAATATTATTGCTGTGACAGAGATTTTGGCCAATGCCCGCACGAAAGAAGGAAAGCGCCTCTATGATGGGACAGCAAATGAGCAAATATTAGCACCGATTATTCAGCTTTTACATCAAGGGCAACAAGATGGCAGTTTTAGAACATTAAATGCTTTTTCTGCAAAGGTATTAGCAACCACTATTCGTAATGCTATTGATGGGGTTGGATTACAGTTAGCTTTGGATTCTGATTTGGATCTCGAATCCTACACAAAGGAACTGATAACACTGTTTGATTTAGCAACTCGAAAAGAAAATTAATTGTCCAGCGGAATCTAAATTTGAAGAAAGAAGTGTTTTTATGCAAAGTAATAATAAATCAATTGATAATGCTATTGGTCAGGTAATCAAATTACAAATTATCTTTTTTGTGATGAGTATTCTGCTTTTAGTACTGGATTTTATATTTCGAGACAACATTAATGGATATGTATGGCTGCGTTCGGGGGGACTTGCCATCCTTTCACTGGTTTATATAAAATTTGGTTTTAAGTTAAAGGAAAGAAAGCGATCAGCGTATATACGTGTTATGATCATATCTATTGCGGGTGCTTTTGGTATTTATGCAATAGCAATTGGTGGTGGGGATGTATATCCATTATGGATGCGGTTAGAACAAGGGATACAAGGGTTATTGTTAATTATGATAATCATTATTCTTACACGTCCCAAAAATCGAATCGATTTTGCTAAGGAACAGAAATAAGAGAAAAAAGGAAAGCAAATGGTTTTGAAGTATACCGCAATCGGACGCTTTTCTGAATGAAGGATCAGGATCTGATTAATTACGGAAAACCAGCTAATATCTTGATGGGGGATTAGATGGTTTTATCACCGACCAAAATTATGAAAACTATGAAACTTTCAACTTAATAGGTATTCACTGGTCCATATCGAGGTCCCGTATGGATTGACATGATGATAAAACAAAGGTGTTAATTCCCTAAAATCTTCGGGAGTCATTTTCTTCAATCAATATTGGTTGTTGACATAAAGAACTTCTTGAGCCATTAAGGTATTCATATAGACTAAGCAATTTTGCAGCAATTGAAGTGATAAGGCAGACACCTCTTGATCCCCTATAGAATTGGAACGCATTTCACTGTTTTTCCCATAAAAAATATAGGTATTCACCGAGTTTCATTGTTCCACTGTATTTAACCCTTCATGAATCTCCCTACGAATCTCTAGCCATTTGTGTTCTGGTTCGTGCAATTGTAAAGCATAATGAAGCCATTTTTTCTTGATTATCCAGTTTGTCTATTATCGCCAATGACTGTATCAGAATAACTCCAAACTGACTTAAGTGGATGGGAAATCGTTAAACTCCTTCATAAACTATTCGATTTAAATAACATTCAATTCAATTCAATTCTATTTTACCTTGTGATTCCCTTAGGAAAGCTTCATTTTAATTTACGCGATAAACTGTATAATGGGGTAGCGTCAGGAAAATGCGGATTTACAACGTTAAGGGAATTTCGATATTAAAAAGCCCAATTTCTCAGCATTAAAATTGAGTGGGCTTTTTTCGTTACTCCATTAAAGCGCCCGATTGATGAATAAAAAACAATTCTTTTTTATTGATTGTTTTAAAGAATATTTTCCGGTAGATGTTTTTTAGCTAGTATTACTTGTTGCACATGATAATAAAAATTAATCTTGATATATTTTTTGAGCTTCATATTTAAATCCATGATACTGATAATTTTGTTTTTTGTACATTTCTCTAGGAGTGTCTTCTCCGTCGGTTCCCTTGAAATATTAATTATTACAAATATTGTCCCGAAATACGTTTTACTCCTTCTGTATCCAGAAAAGAGACCCAAACCCCTGTGATATCAAGGATTTGAGCCTTTGGCAGTTGATGACCTGTGAGGGATTCGAACCCACGACCCCTTCCCTGTCAAAGTCCGTGCCTCAATACAAAATCCCTATCCATGTTTTCACAGCCGTCGCTAGAATCAATAGAGCCAATATGAC
The DNA here is from genome assembly GCF_033141925.1 of Peribacillus sp. CSMR9. Taxonomy (NCBI): domain Bacteria; kingdom Bacillati; phylum Bacillota; class Bacilli; order Caryophanales; family Bacillaceae; genus Peribacillus; species Peribacillus sp. CSMR9. The sequence goes on along the minus strand of NZ_JAOPHO010000013.1, from coordinate 75,885 downwards.
TTGCAGGACTTTTACATTCATTTTTTTACCGGCCATTGCCCCAAGCGGAGATGCTATTAAACTAGCAACAACCATGATCAATGCCGGATAGAAATCAACTTGCCCTGTTGAGATTTTCCCTGCTGTTGCACCAATGGATGAAATGAATGTGATTGCTAATGAAGACGCGATCGTAACCCTGGTTGGAATTCTTAAAACGATGAGCATGATGGGAACTAATAGAAAGCTCCCTCCAGCCCCGACTATTCCAGACCCTAATCCAACGATTAATGCAAGTATGGCCGCAAGCCATTTGTTAAAGGTAACTTGATCCAAGGGAATGTCATCTATGCCTTTCTTCGGAATGAACATCATGACAGCCGCTACCAAAGCCAAAATGCCATAGACGATATTCACTCCGTCTTCCGACATCGATTGTGATCCAAAGCTTCCAACCACGCTTCCGATTAGAACGCTGATCCCCATATAGAATATGAGCGTTTTATTTAAATGTCCGCTCTTACGATAGCTCCATACACCTCCGATGGAAGCGAAAAAGACTTGTACAGCACTTATCCCTGTCACATCATGGGCACTAAATGCCACTAAACCGAAGATGGGGGGAATAAACAGAAGCATTGGATAATTTATAATCGAGCCCCCGATGCCGAGCATTCCAGAAACATATGAACCTATAAAACCAATTAAAAAGATGGTAATGATCAAGGTGATATCCATTGTACCTGCCTCCCTTAAAAGAAGGGAACCCTAATGGTTCCCTTCTCTTTATCAGCCTTTCCTGATCCAAAATTTCAGTATATCATTTTCTTCTGCCGTTTCCACTAGTTCATGACCACCGGATCTTGACCAAGCAGCTAAGTCGGCTTTAGCTCCTTTATCGGTTACATGTATTTCCAGCACTTGTCCGGTTTGCAAATCATTCATCGCTTTTTTCGTCTTAACAATCGGCATTGGACATGCAAGTCCCCTAGCATCTAACACTTTATCTGAAATCATTTTTCATCTCTCCTATTGGCTTCATTTTTTATCAGGTTTAGCGAACCGCACAACGATTTGGTCCGATTTCCATTTCGCGCTGTTTTTCATCATCGGGCTCGATTTTCCCCATATTGGTTTCGCGAATGTCTTGATAAGCGTTCGGTTGAGGTGGTAAATTACCTGTTACCAGCTCTCTGAATTCTATTTCATCGGCAATGTTCATTCCATGATTTTCAGCAAACAGCGTTCCCAACTTTTTAGCGACACTTCCGTCTTCATTCAATTCATCAATGATCATGAAATGTGATGGCAATACGATTAACTCATCCGATAGTTCCCTATAACGTGTATACAGTGTTTCTCTCAAGTCCCCTACCCAATCTTCAGCCAATCCCGCTAGGTCCGGTCTGCCAATGGAATCGATGAATAGTATATCTCCGGAAAGCAGGTATTTTCCATCGACCACAAAAGATGTGGAGCCAATGGTGTGGCCAGGGGAGTATAATGCTTCGATATCAATCGCTGAATGACCGATCTTTATCACTTTACCGCTTTCTAATGGCTGATATTCAAAAGTTACCTCAGCTGCATCTTTTGGCGGCAGCCAGTAATCTGCATTTGTCCTTTCCGCTATTCGTCTTCCTCCTGAAATGTGATCGGCATGTAGGTGTGTATCTAGAACATGTGTAATTTTCACTCCGATACCATCGGCGAAATCAAGGTAGGCATCGATCATTCTTGTGGAATCAATAACGGCTGCTTCACCATTGGAAACGACCATGTATGATAAACAGCCTTTACCAAGTCGCACAAATTGGTAAATTTCTCCGACATTGGTCAACTCGCCGATTTTCACCGGTTCCAAATGTTCACTCCATGCTTTCATTCCACCCTTTAAGTAAGAAACATCCAATCCAGCTTCAAAAAGCATCTCAGCTACCATAACGGATGAGCCTTCCTTTGCACATACAACCAGGATTTCCTTATGTGCCGGAATTTGATCGATGATTTCTTCAACGCCATCCAGTAAATCGAAGTAAGGAATATTAAGGAATTCAAAATTCTCCCCTTCCATTTTCCACTCGTTAAAATCACTTTCATTTCGAACATCCAAAATGAATAAGTCCGTTTTATTGATTACTTTCTTTGAAACCTCCGCCGCTGTCATTGGATTAACTGCCATTCTTTATACCCCCTATAGTATTTAACATTTCAAATTTTTTTACTTTAAAAGGATAAGGTTACATCAGCATCCTTAGCGAACTCTAAAAATGTGACCGCTCCACCCACTTCGATGCCGTCAACGAAAGCTTCTTTTTCCAACCCCATAACATCCATAGTCATTTGACACCCAATAAACTTAACGTTCATTTCCTGGGCCATAGTAACTAACTCTGGAATGGAAGGAACATTAGCCTTTTTAAATCCTTCGGCAAAATGATCTTTACCTTCAGGCATTGGCAGTTGTACATTTGCTTCTTTATGAATTAAGTTTAAGCCTTCGAAAGTAAAGAAAATGGCCACTTCTTGATCCGTTGCTGCCGCTGCCGTTGCGATGTTAAACACTTTATATGCGTCAAATAACCCACCATTACTTGCAATTATAACCACTTTTTTAGACATGATATATTCCTCCATTTTAAGTCTCTTTTATTCATTCACTGATTTTTGGGTAGGACCATTCCACTGGCTCATGCCTAGTTCAACATTGAATACCTGTTCAAATCCAGCTGCCGTCAGTTTTTGTGCAGCCAGATCACTTCGGCTGCCAGTACGGCAAATCACGAAAATCTCGGACTCTTTTTCCAATTCACGCATACGTTGTTCCAATTCACCCATCGGGAGGGATTTAGCTGTTGGAATATGATTGAAAGCATACTCTGCCGCTTCTCGTACATCAAGGATGATGGTGTTTTGATTTTCTTCGATTTTTTGAAGGAGGCCGTCATTTGAAATGACTTTTTGATGCTTCTTCTCTTGTTGCTCTTCTCCGCCTGCTTTCCGAAGATAATGTTTTAGTGTGGTCCCCCCTTCAACCGTACCCAAATATTGATGACCTGTACTTTCGGCCCAGGCTTTCATATCGGCAGTTGTCCCTTTATCAGTCGCTTGAACTTCAAGCACTTCCCCTGCTGCCAGGCCGTGCATGGCTTTTTTCGTTTTTACGATTGGCATTGGGCAAGCTAAACCTTTAGCATCCAAAACGGAATTTGTTTTAATCATTTTATTTCCTCCTTATGTTTTTTATAGAGATGGGGGTATATTTAGCTTTAAAAATTATTCTATGGGACCTTCCCATTCATTCATGCCGCCCACCATGTTCAACACTTTATATCCATGATCCTCAAGTAACTGCGCTGCCCTTGAACTTCTGCCCCCTGACCGGCAGACCATGATATACTCTTTTGATTTATCCAGATCCTGCATTCTAAATTCCACTAGGCCCAACGGGATGTTCAAAGCATTTGATATTTTCCCTGCCTTTACTTCATCCACCTCCCGCACATCAATAATATGGACTGGCGAGTTTCCCTTCAATAATGCACTCACTTCATTCGGTAAAATTTCTTTCATCTTTATAATATCCTCCTTTTATTCGCGCCAAGAACTCATGCCGCCTTTTACGTTGGTGACATCATTAAATCCGAGTTTTTTCAAAACTTTACATGCATTACTGCTCCGCATCCCGCTTTGGCAAATCACAACAACTTCTTTATCTTTTGAAAGTTCTTGTGCCCTTTTGCCAAGTTCGTTTAAAGGTATATTTTTAAAGACCTTAATATGATTGCCCCTAAATTCATTAGGAGTACGGACATCAATGAATTGCTTACTTCCTTTGTTATTCAACGCCGCTTTTAACTCCGCCGCTTTTATATTTTTTATCCCCTTTGCCGGAACAAATCGCTGATATAAAAACCAAACGATGACACCCAATATGATGATATTAAATATAGTTCCCATTTGAACTCATCCCTCCGGTACCCCAATTTATATAAATAAGTTTACATTTCCATCCTCTGCTTCGGCTAAATAAGCCGCTACACCTGCATATTCTATTCCATCCATTAATTCCTCTTGCTGCAAGCCCAATAAATCCATCGTCATCGTACAGGCAATCAGTTTCACATCTTGTTCTTGGGCCAACTCAATTAAATTCGGGAGTGACATGGCATTATGTTTTTTCATCACGTGCTTGATCATTTTCGGCCCCATTCCAGCAAAGTTCATGTTGGATAGACCCATTTTATCAGAACCACGGGGCATCATTTTTGCAAACATTTTTTCAAGAAAGCCTTTTTTTAATGACAGCGGCTCATCTTTCCTTAAAGCATTCAATCCCCAGAATGTATGGAAGATGGTCACTTCATGATCGTAGGCTGCGGCACCATTTGCGATGATATAAGCAGCCATTGCCTTGTCATAATCACCACTAAATAAAATGATCGTCGTTCTTCTCTTTTCGGTCATATATTTTTCCTCCTAAGCCTATTTCAATTACCTGTATAGGTATATAATCCGTAAAAAAACATTCATTTCTATATACCATATAGGGTATATAGAAATGACGAAAAAATGATTAGAAGCCCTAATATCCAAAAAATCCTGTACTTCATTCAAGAAAAACTCTTAACAGGAACATACCATTTATACAAAAACGGGACCAAAATAAATAAAAATATTACAATAAATAAAATTTGTGCTTTTTACTCTTAGTTTACTCACTCCTAACTTATGAGCTCATATTATACCTATAGGGGTATATTGTCAAACTAAATAATTTCACAAAGTATATATACAAAAGAGTACCCGTGTACGTGTAAAGGCACAATAAATTATTTAAAATGCAAGTTAAAAACATACATAACACCGTTCAAAATTTTATGAACGGTGTTAATTCCTCTAATTTCCCCATTTTTTTGATGTTTCCCCTTGTTTGTGCCCATTTTCTAAATAAAGCAATTTACCTGCTTCATTCTCTGTCAACTATCTTTGAAAAGTCATCAAGAGTACTTGAATACTTGATATAGGTTCGTGGTAAAAGATAGAGTTCATCTTTAATACCCTTCTCAATAAATGGTCCAGGAGTTGTCGTAAGTCCAAACAAATAGTATTTCTTCGTTTCTGCTACGACTTTATCGTTGAAATTCCCGTAAGGATACGCAAGAACATTAACTGGTTTGCCCGTTATTTTTTGAATTTTATCTTTGGACCCTTTCAGTTCATATTCATAATTTTTTATTTTCGTCAAATCGGGATGTGTAGCAGTATGAGACTGGATTGAGATTATCCCCGAATCAGCCATCAGTTTTAAATCCGATTTCGATAATCTGTTGGAACGACCGATAAAGTCAGAAATAACAAAAATGGTGCCAGTTGGTTTAAAACGTTCGGTTTTCAGTTTTTGAAAGATTGCGAATGCATTCAGATTGTTTTTGTACCCGTCATCAAAGGTAATGAAAATGGGTTTGTTTACTTTATTAATGTCTTGCCACCGATCAAAAGTTAATAATGTGAAGCCATGGTCTCGCAAATACAACATTTGTTTCTCGAAATTCTTCGGGGTTACATATAACTCCTTAGAACCCTGCCCATTAAACTCGTCAATTGAATGATAAATCAAGATGGGCACTTCTAGTTGCTTACCGAAAGCATGAGATGCGAACACAAACGTGAGAAATAAGGAAATCAATACAATATTTTTCATAGAACTCCTTCCTGAAGTACTTTGTTTTCATATATGGTCCCACAAAGTCATAGAAAAAATCAGAATCACCTACATGTCACACATACCAATCCATCTATTCCCTTCGCGTCCACTTTGGATCCTTTAAATACTCATGATTTTCATAGTACAAATAACATTAAAATGTGCGCGCTACCTCTTGTACGATAAAACGATCATCATTTGTTCTTAACATCCATAATAAACTGATGGTAGCTGCATTGTTAAAATACCTTTAAAAAATCCTTACTAGAAGGTTAAAAGATTAAAAAAATTTGAACATCTGATGGTTATCACGAAAACCTATTGGGCCTTAAAAGAAGCACATTCGGGTTTATGGGAGGAAGTAGGATGCAACACAACGATAGGAAAAGGGAATGGAACGGCTTTTCCAAAACGATTCCCTATTCTCTTTTAGATGTAAAAGATGAATTAAAGAAAAAAGGTAAAAAACAGACTTCTGTTAAACCGCGGGAATTAACGGGAGAAGAGACAATGTTAATACATGAAATTAAAGAACGAACAAGACAACACAACAGTAATAATGTGACCCGAACACATGCCTATTTTCAGTTTTATCTCCGTTACCCAGAAATACACTGGGCACTACTTGGACATATGGTATCGCGTAATGGCGGTTGGAATATGACGGATTTAAAAGGGGAGTTATATACAAGACTTTTATCGGAAAAAGATCAACTTATCTTCTTTTCTTTTCTGGAACGAGGGAACTGGTTAATCTTCCAAGATGTGTACCCACAATTTTTGTTGTATGAACAAAGTGTCAAAAGATCAAAAAGACTGTTTCATCTTCTACCATTTTTCAATGTATCAACTTTTATGGAAACGTTGTGGAACCATTTTTGGAGAAAAGGCGACCACTATATGTTAGCCATTGCCACCGTTATTAATGAACAAAGCTATTTAGAAAAAAGTGTCTTTCAAAATACCCATTTTAAAAAGACCGTACTAAATAGTATTGGATTCAAACTTTATGATTTTTTTCGCTTTAACCATATTCTTTTTCCATTCTATAAGGATGAAACCAAACAAAAAACATCGCTAGTCGGGAATACAATGAAGCATTTCACCTCCCTACATGAGCGAATATTGCTGGGCAAGCGATTATACTCACAGCTGTTTAGCAGTGAGAACATCTTATCAGGAGTAGTAGAATGGGCACATGATCATCCACATACCGGTTCGCGAAAAGACTACTGGCCGCATTTGTTTAATGATGTAAACGAATCATTCCCCCGTGCATTTTATAAACGTCGAACAAAAAAGTGCCAATTAAGAAAAGGTGCGGATCGTTTATACAGTCCGCGATTAATATACTCATGGAAAGATATTAATCATGAAGAGGAAGAAAGCAAAGACTGGTTTGAGGACTGGAAAATCATGGACTACTTAATCGATAAGGAAGAAAATACAGATGGGGAGGTTTATGATGAGTACTGCAAAACGCTTGAAAAAATTGAACTTGCCATTCTGGCAAAAAAAAACGTCTTACTCCGAGAAGAAGCAGAAGACGAGTAACCTTCGGGCTTTTGTTGCCACCATAGTTCTCTCTTGTTTCATCGGGACTTATTTAGACTTACTGTTTGTCGGTAAACAAATGTATGCCTTTCCAGCAAGACCAGTCCCAGATATATTTACAATCAATGTCGCTTTTACATTATTGATATTGCCAATCTTTACTACGCTCTTTTTATGGATCGCAAAAACGTTGACTACATTTTCAAGAATCCTGTTTATCGTTTTGATTGGACTTTGTATAGGTGTTTCCGAACCGTTTGCTGAGAATTTAGGATTGTTTACTCATAGCGAAGCATGGCATCATTCTTATTCCCTTTTCGGCTACATGATCTTCATGCTCCTTATTTGGAATTTTTATCGATGGTTTCAATAACAGGCGACTGTATTATAAGTATAAAAAAAACAAAGGGTGTCACAAAAATTCCAATAAACTTTTTGTGACACCAAATATGCTAGCAGGGTTTCCCTTCTGGACTGATGATTAAAAACTAAAATAGTTCACTCCTTTGAAAGAAATATGGAAAAACCTTTTTAAACTTTTCAGAAAATCTTGTTCGCAACGATTTTGGCACCCATAGCCAAATATTAAGTGCATGATATATAATTCATCTAAATATAATGGTTGTGAGACGTAATTAGATCATTTTGACTCAGCTTTTTTATTATTTGGGCTATACCAATACCTCTCTTTTTTCAGCATATTTTAAGGAGGAATGTATGAAAGAAATTGGCATCAAATCATATTTGTGTGTTGGTACTGTCAGTAACCCTATTTATGGTCCTAAAAGTAATAAGATAATCTTTATTGCTGATTATTCTGGTTTACCGCAGGTTTGGACAAAGGGTTTCGATATAAGAGAACCAACCCAAACTTCTTTTACTAATGAACGAATCACTTTTTTTAAATACTTAAACAGTTCATCACAGCGCGGCCTATTTATCGGAATGGATGTTGGCGGAAATGAGAAGCAACAACTGTTTTTACTCAAGAGTGATGGTGTACTGATTCCGCTTACCAACTCACCTGAACATAAACATGAATATGGGGGTCACTCACCTGATGGAAAATGGATTGCCTGGTCAAGCAATCGTCGACATCCTGCCTTTTTCGATATTTATATTCAAAATGTCGAAACATTAGAAATACAAATGGTTTTGTCAAAGGATGGTCTCTATTCCTCCATCATGTGGTCTCCTGATGGTAAATCGTTATTGATTCGGAAAACAAATTCCCAGTTGGATAACGATTTAGGTTTACTGAATCTATGCACAGGAGAAATGAACTGGTTAACAGATCATCAGGGTGAAGCAAGCTATAAAAACCCTCATTTCAGCAAGGATGGAGATCATCTCTATTTATTAACAAATCAAGATAGGGAATTTTTTGGGCTCGCGATCATTGATCTTTCAACAAAAAATATCACCTGGCTGGAGGTGGGACAGTGGGACTTTGAAGGCCTCGCTATGAGTAAAGATCAATCAAAGTTAGCTTTTTCAATTAATGAAGGAGGTATTTCAAGAGGCATTCTTTTAGATCTAAAATCAAGTGCCCTTTATACATGGCAGACACCAATGGGGGTGTTAACTAGCCTAACTTTTTCACCCGACAATCAAAAGTTAGCCTACGTTTTCAATGGGCCTGCCTATCCTTCTGATATATGGCAGGTTGATCTAGGAAAAATGAAGACAGAACGGCTTACTCAATCTCTTCAGTCAAAGCTTTTGGAAAATAAATTAATTGAACCTATTCTTATTTCATTTAAGTCTTTTGACAATCTCCAAGTACCTGCATTTTATTTCAAGCCAAATACCCAGACAGAAAAAATTCCAGTTATTCTATATGTTCATGGGGGTCCTGAAAGCCAAATTCGGGCGGTTTTCAATCCAGTTCTGCAGTATTTTCTAAGCCTTGGATATGCAGTAATTACTCCCAACGTTCGCGGAAGTACAGGATATGGAAAAACATATACTCATCTTGATGATGTTCGTAAACGAATGGACTCCGTAAGAGATCTTGTTTCGTTAGTAGATTGGTTAAAGAAAGAAGGAAGCACTGATCCTAATAGAGTTGCCATTATGGGAGGGAGCTATGGAGGCTTTATGGTTCTTGCAGCCATTTCCCATTACCCGGAATTATGGTCTGCTGCGATTGATCTCGTTGGGATTTCAAGTTTCAGAACTTTTCTTAAAAATACCAGTCCGTGGCGACGCAAACTTCGTGAAGCTGAATATGGAACTATTGAAAAGGACGGAAACTTTTATGATTTGATTGATCCATTGAATCAAACTGACCGGATTACCAGTCCGCTGATGGTACTCCACGGGTGTAATGATCCACGGGTCCCAATAGAAGAATCTGAACAAATTGTAACAAAATTAATTGCACGAAATCATCCTGTACAGTTTATCCACTTTAAAAATGAAGGTCATTCCATCGTAAAACTAAATAATAAAATTACTGCGTATACAGCAATAACACATTTCCTTAATCAATATATTGGTAAATAATTTATGAGTCTTTTATATTTTGAAGGGTGATTAAAAGGAATTGGAACCCATTAGGAAAACTGGTCTTAGTTTCTCAAATAATTAGGCAAAAGTGATCTATTGGCACTGTACTCCCCATATTAACTGTATTTGTAAGTTTCCTCATACGACTTCGGAAAGAACGCGCTGGGCTTCTTTTGGGTTGCTAAAACGCAATTAGTAAACGATATTTATTTTAGTGATCCTCTTAGTAAAAAATGAAAAGCCACCTAATTCGGCAGCTTTCACAAATTACACTAATTCTTCAATTATTTCAGCACCATAAGAGTTGTCGATTATGCAGCGCCAGGTACCAATGGAATCCTTCCTAAATACATATGTCGCGGTTCTTTCCATAGAGAATTCGGAATCGTCTTTTTGATTGGCACTAAGCTGGGCTTTTGCCACAACCAATGCCGTATCACCCGTTTCGATTATTGCCATCTTTTCTTGTTTGACGATTAAACTATGATTAAAGTAATCAGCGATAGCAACGAATGCCCGACGTATTTCATCTTTCCCTTTTGCGAATGTTCCAGGTTTGACAACTAAAGTTGCATCCTCTGAATAGAAATCCATCAATTGATCGAAGTCCTCGTTATTTATTGCCCTATCTGCATTTTTTATAACTTGTTCCAGTCCATGCTTTTCCATATTCACCCTCCAATTCAGCCTCTCGAAAATGAGGCCGGCTTTATACTAGTGAATATTCGACTGCCTTGTTGAAGTATCCTGCTCATAAAGTGAATAAGAAAAGTATGCAAAGTAATAATCAGAGTATGAATGAAATATAAAGGTCCCATCTCTTCTATGATTAAGATTCAACTCACGACAACCACCATAATGACCATTATTCATTCCTCCTTCAAAAAGAAAAAGTTATACGAGGTTCTCAAAATAAACTGTGTTGTGGCAATCCTCCTGTCAACCTACATGCAGTTAGGTAAAGAGGACTAAGGGTTGGTTCCATTCCCACGATTGCTGCCTCCAGTTTATTTAATCTTTAAAGCTTATCCATCCATTTTAATAAACTAGCGAATCTATCTTCATTATTTTCAAATGCAAATGGATCTCCGGCTACAATTCCACGGAAATTCACTGCTCTAGCCATATGTAATCATTGGGCAATATCCACTCCACCCACACGGTGTTTATCGAAAATTCTCTCTATTAGTTGGTTTTGTTTATCTTGCATTTTAAATTTCATATTGGGGTTCCGCTTAAGGTTTTAAGTTAGAGTGGTGTCTTAATATCTTACAGAGGAGCCCTATTTTTTCAAAGCTGCAAAATACCAAACCATAGGAATGCTGACGCACCCATTCATTCAATAAGGATTAATAATGGTTTAATAAGCTTTAAAATATTTGAAAGGATTGAATTAAACATTCTTCATTATCAACATTCTGTTTCTTTTCTTCAAAGGCTATATTAAGTTTACTATAAACACTTTTCCAAAATAGAATGGCAGGTTTGTTACTAATTAATTCAAGCACATAATATTTCCCCTTTTTTTGTTCAAACAATTCTTTTAACAAAGTTATTGTGATACCTTTTCTTCGGTATTTCTTCAACATGAAAATATCATTAATACTGTAATCATAGTCTTTTTCTAAAAAAGGTCTTTCCAATAGTAATAAGAATCCAACAATTGTTGTATCCTTTTTTAGTAAATAAGGGGATAAACCTTCTCTCTCCCAAATTAAATCAAATGAATCAAATTCAAAGGAACCATTAGATGAAATCTCTAAACTGCCGGTATACTCTGAGAGGTCGTATAAATAAAGGGAATACAAGTTCTGTAAAATATGCTTTTTATCTTTAGAAATTGGAATTAATGATACAGTCATTGGTATACCTCTCTTACATATTTTTTCTAATTTATATAAATTCTACTTTTAAATAATTTGTCCTTCTTCCACCAAAACCAAAATCAAGCATTCATTTCGGTTTATCATTTTTATAAAAACTACAATGAGAGGTATATCATACAGTACGATTTCTGCAATCGAAAAAAACTCAGGTTTTAGAATTCGGGACTTTTCACCTAAGAACTTTGTGGGTTAAAAAACGCCATATAAGCGATATAAGACGTTTTTTATGCTGTGCAGGGGTAAAGGGGTTTAGAATGTGTAATTCTAAACCCTTTTTCTATTCATATCATTCTTTAACACCGTTCACTTTATGTAATAAAATGAACGTCCGCAAGCTATAAACACACTTTCACGAATGTTAAACAAAACGATTTTGATAGATTTTTATCCGTTGGCAAAAGTGTACTTTTACGAACGGGCTATTGATAAAGTTTGACGCTTTCGGAAAAACCCAGTGGATGAAGTAAGAGTTCAAAAAATTAAGGGCCTGCTCCCCTTTTGGGAACAGGCCTCTACAATAAGGAGATAGATGTTGTCTACCGACCTATTCTAACTTAAATTAAATGTTTGACTGTTTATCGTATACTTATTGATTTTTCCCAAACTTGGTTCATAGCCAATTCCGGGCAATTCTGGAATCGTGATCGTTCCGTTTTCTACGGTAACTTCAGGGTCAATAATATCTTCTGCCCAGTAGAGGGAGGAAGCGGCTGTATCTCCAGGAAGGGTAAAGTTTGGCAGGGAAGTGATTGCAATATTATGCGCTCTTCCAATGCCTGATTCCAGCATCCCCCCACACCATAGTGGAATTTCATGTTTAAGACATAAATCATGGATTTTCTTAGATTCAGTTAAGCCTCCGACGCGGCCAATCTTAATATTAATAATTTTACAGCTGCCTAATTTAATAGCTTTTCTAGCATCTTCTAATGAGTGAATGCTCTCATCCAAGCAAATAGGTGTTTTTAACCTTGACTGTAAATCTGCATGGTCAATGATATCGTTATAGGCAAGCGGCTGTTCAATCATCATTAAATTAAAATCATCCAAGGCGGATAACCGGTTTATATCTTGTAAGGTATAAGCTGAATTTGCATCTGCCATTAGAGGGATTTCAGGATATACTTTTCGGACCTTGTCTATTAACTCAACATCCCAGCCCGGTTTTATTTTAAGTTTAAACCGTTTATAGCCTGCACCGAGACAAGCTTCAATCATATCCAGAGTCGAATCAATCGAGTCCTTAATTCCGATGCTTACCCCCACTTCAATTTTCTTTTTTGTTCCACCTAACACACTCGAGAGAGAAGCATTTTTCTTTTTCGCATACAAATCCCAAACAGCACCCTCTAAAGCGGCTTTTGCCATATAATTGCCGCGAATATGGGCGAAATATTTTTCAGAGATTTCATCAGGATGCTGGATTTCATTTTTTAGAATAATTGGAATTAGATAATCTTCGAGTATATGCCAGTTTGTTTTTAAGGTCTCTTCATTATACAGGGGGTCGAGCATCGCAACCGATTCAGCCCAACCGGAAATGCCATCATCGCTTTTTGCTTCTACAAGGATAAAATCCCTATTGTATTCCGTCCCAAAGCTAGTTGTAAAAGGTTCAAGCAAGTCTAGCTTAAGATGCCTTAAAATAACTTGTTTAATTTTCACTTGGAAATTCTCCTTTTGTGATAAACCTGTAAAAGACACAGTCTTACCAATTTTTTATTAAATAGGCTGACAGCAGCCTGAAATTACGGGCTCTTATTAAATCTACCTGCTTATTTCTTTGTTAGTACATAAAACTGAACTGGAATTTCTGTCGTTGAATTCTTTATAAAATCTGTTACCTGCCATCCTTGCTGAAATAAATCGCTAAAAACGTCCCTGGATTTCATTCGCCATTCATTGGCCGCTTGAATATTTGTGGCTCTTATTGTTCGGAAATCCTTTGGAATGGCCACAAAAGCTGTATCACATTCTGGTTCAGGCAGCCCAAGAGTGAAAGAAGGAACAGGCAATCCCTTTTCAATGGTATCCCATTGAATAAGCGAGTTCTCCATTACTAATACTAAGTCCAGCGCGATTCCCCTTCCGCTAGAATCCGTTGTCTCCTTCTTGCCAATATGCCATTCGACAAGAAAGCGGTCAGAAGGAACTCCACTGTTTAATAGATCTTCCATTTCACCATAGCAGTTTGCGATATATGTAGAACAGACCCCACCAAGCTTGCCTATATTTAAATACCCATTAATACTTTCTAACGGATCGTATGTCCAGGTAATAAGGGAATAGCCGAGCTTTATCGCTTCTTCACGTTGTGCTAGTTTTAGCTTCTCCCCTATTCCTTTGTTGCGAAATTGCTCATCTATGCCTAGAATATGTGAACAAAGATAGGCTGATTTACCATTGAAACCTGGAAAGCTGTATTGAAATCCAATCAGCTGATCCTTACAATAAGCTCCTAAAACCAAACCACCGTTTTTCACTGCTGTTATGGTTTGGTGTGAGGGAATTGAATCAGTATCCCCCCAAATGTTACATTCTAGCTTTCTTACGTCCTCAAGTTCTTCAATTCGTTGAAGGGGACGAATTATAATTTCCTGTGTTTTCGTCATGGTCAACCTCCTAAGAAAATCCCAAACGCCTTGATTGCCCAAACAACCATAAGCTGGTCAGGTTAGTCAAACAGCTGATCGCTTGTCGGGCTAGGCACTTTACCCCTTATTTAAAATAAAATGTAGTACTTCCCTATCTTTTTGACAAAGAAATCATTCCCGATTACTGAAATCAGCTTCTTGCAATGGAATCATTTTTGTTCTCTTTACGATTTTATAGCCTAGAAAAGCCAGGAGAAATAAAGGAAGCCCTATATAAGAAATTAATATTCCATACCAGTCAATCTCAGAGCCGAAAAAAGCAGAATAATTTTGTCCCAGGATAGCCGTAACACATAAAATTGTGGCTAATATTGGACCGAATGGATACCATTTTGATACATAAGGCAAATCTTTCAAATCTCTTCCTTGTGCAATAAACGCCTTCCGGAATCGATAATGTGTAATCGAAATTCCTAACCAGGATATAAAGCCGGATAGTCCTGCAGCATTTAATAACCAAGTATAAATAGTGCCTTCACCGAAAAGAGAGGTTAGAAAAGCTGCCATCCCAACGATGGTAGAAAAATACACAGCGTTCACTGGAATCCCGCCTGCATTCACTTTTCTTAGAAACGAAGGGGCTTTTCCTTCTTTCGCCAGCACCCAAAGGACGCGAGAAGCTCCGTACATGGCGGAATTGCCTGCTGAAAGAACAGAAGTAAGAATTACCACATTCATAACGGAGGCAGCGATAGCAAGCCCTGCGTTTTGAAAAACTAGAGTGAAGGGACTTACCGCAATATCTTCAATATCTGAGCTTAACAAACGCGGATCGTTATAACTGATTAGAAATCCAATCACAATGATCGCCAATACATAAAACAAGAGCAGTCTCCAGAAGATTTGCTTAATAGCCTTGGGAATATTTTTTCTCGGGTTTTCACTCTCCCCGGCTGCAATTCCTACTAACTCGGTGCCTTGAAAAGCAAATCCAACCACCATAAAGACACTTATTATGGATAAAAAGCCACCTTTAAACGGTGCTTCCTCTTTGGTAAAATTTTCAAAACCTACTGCATGCCCCCCCATTATTCCAAAAATCATTAATAATCCTACTGCTATAAAAATGATAATCGTTAAAACCTTTATAATGGCAAACCAGAATTCTGATTCTCCATATCCTTTTACCGATAAGATATTCAATCCAAATATGATTGCAAGAAATAATGCGCTCCAAATGATGCCCGGGACAGAAGGGAGCCAAAATTTCATGATCAGGGAGGAAGCTGCTAATTCCAGAGCGACTACGATTGCATTGTTATACCAATAGTTCCATCCGATCGCAAATCCCAAAGCCGGATCGACAAACCTTGATGTATATGTGCTAAAAGAGCCTGTAATAGGAATAAAGGCGGCCATTTCCGCTAAGCTTGTCATCAGAAAGAAAACCATGATCCCGGCAATAATATAGGCAGCTACAGCTCCTCCAGGACCCGCAGTATGAATGATGGAACCGCTTGCTAAAAATAGCCCTGTTCCAATGGTTCCGCCGATTGCAATCATGGAAAGATGCCTTGGTTTGAGTTTGCGCTCCAGTTGTTTTCCATCAGAAGCTGCTTGGACATCCGTTTGTGATGCGAGTGCGGTATTTTTCATGAAACACCTCTTCATTAAATTTTTATAGTGAACTTCTCTTCTTCCGCCGCCAGTATTACTGTGTTAATTAAAATTTTCGTTCCATGAATAAGGGCTTGTGAATATGTAACATTCTCGGCTGAAATATAAATCGGAGAGTAAGTTTAGGCCGGATTCCGCTGGAGGCAATGGCCAACGCTAAATATAAAACGATTGTGCTATGTGGATCGTGTCCACATGAATGATTGGCCGTTGCAACTCCATTTACTTCCTTAACAAGCGCATCCATATCAGCCCTCTATGCCACAACCCTTTTTGAGAGGCCTGGGATTCAATAATTCTTGATGCTGATCAATATATTGAATTGGGTTCATATTGATTTACCTCCTTTAAATGAATTTTAACTTTATTAAAAACTCATTCATTAAACACTTCATAACTTGAATATAGCCTTTCTAATTTTTGCTGATGGGTATGAATCCGTTTTGCGTCTTTTTCATGTATGCCTGCAATAACCAAGTCCAATAAGCTAATGACGGAAGCGATTGAATTGGTTCCGGTTTCTGCATTTTCTTCAGTTGTCAGTGCAATATCAGAGATACGACCAACAGGTGACAGGAGGCGGTCTGTAACTACAATTAAACAAACCCCTTGTTCTTTTGCGCACTCCGCAACTTTTACTATTTCATTCGCATATCTTGGAAAGGAAAAAACAATTAATACTGACTTGTTAGTGAGGTTACAGAACTTTTCATAGAAGTCACCTGTTGGCGAACATAAACTTACATTTTCCCTTAATGAACTTAGCGTATAGGAGAACCAATAGGCGGCGGCATGGGAAATCCGATGTCCTGCAATTAATATTTGGTCAGCCTGTATCAGGACATCGACTGCTTTCCATATATCCTGAACGTTCGTATGATCTAATAGATGTCTTAAAATATGAACTTCATTTTCTATCACTTTGGTAAATGGATCTTGATTGTCATCAATGCGGAGATTGTTATCCCTATTGGGTATATCTATTTGATTTTGGTGCAGTAGCTGTTTTTGAATTCTTGCCTGCATTTTACTAAACCCTTCAAATCCTAATGAATAGGAAAACCGAATGACCGTTGTTTCACTAACCTCCGCTTTTTGCCCAATTTGAAAAGCAGTTTTAAAGGCGGCTTCATCCAAATTTTCAATTAGGTAAGCGGCAACTTTTTTTTGACCTCCCGATAAATGGTGGAATTTTTCTTTCACTAATAATTTAAAAGATGGCTGTTCCATAGCATATCTCCTCTCTTGGTGAATTAAATACTTCTTTTTAAAAAAATGTTGAATCAAATACTTTATGTACACATTATCATAATAAAATTAGAAAAAGAAGTATTTTTTTGATTTTTTAGATAATTATAAATATCAGATCTAAGCAGCAAATTTTTCATTCAGATAGTATTTAAATTTTGGTCTACAAAAAATGACTATAAGAAGAAATTCCTTCTCATAGTCAAATAGAGATTAGGAGATCATTGAATATTTACTTTGATGGGATATGTGTCTTCTAATCGGCTAGGTGTACAAAGCAAACTTAATAAAACTAAGGTAAAAGCCGTAATTTGCCTTCCTATACTGTAAAATTCTTTTAGAGTTTTAATCAGCGATTAATAAGTTTCAATAAAAAGTGATTCGTATTATTCTCCAATTACTTTATTTGTAAATTTAACAACTTCAATGTCATTTAACACCATTGGATATGTTAGAATATTCTGTATTGTGGTATTAACTTATTTAAGGGGGCAATTTTATGGAGAAATCATTTGAAGGAAACGCACTTTTACAAGTTTTAACAGAGGGAAAACAGCCTCCGAATTGTGATTTAACGTTACAGATTAAAGCAAATTATGCCCAGGAAGGAATTGCAAGGGGTGTATGGAAAGTGGATGAAAAATTTATAAACGGAAACGGTGTAGCAATGGGTGGATTTGTCACTTCTGCGGCAGATATTATAATGGCTTATGCTATTTCTTCTAAATTAAGTATCGGACAATCATTCGCATCTATTGATTTACATACTACCTTTCATCGGCCAGTAAGATTAGGAGACGTACAGGTTGAAGCAAAAGTAGATCGAATCGGAAAAAAAACAGCTTATCTACTCGCTGATTTATTTCAAGATGATAAAAAAGTGGCAAGCGTTGTGTCATCAGTTATGATTCTTTAAACTGGCTAATAAAAGCATGTTGCACAAAAAGCCCTTTGTAACATGCTTCCCTTTTACTAATCTAAACTAGCATTAAAATCGGCTTACAAATTTCTGATAGGTATTTAGATGTTATGCTTATAGCCTTGGGGGAAAGGAATAATAGAAGGTCATAAAACAGTAAGATACGATGTAAACAAAATCATTTATAAAAACAAAATATAGTGTTTATAATTGCTTTTTAAAAAAAATTCGGAGATTGAAATTAGTGTGGAAAGTAGGGGCACTCGCTTTTCCCGAAAGAGTCTCGCACACCCGTTCCAATCAACTTGAAATGTTTACGTTAGATCAACTGGTGCCTGAGAACCATTTGGTTCGTAAAATGGAGGCCGACATATATTTCTCTTTCATTATATTACATGGTGAAAGACATACAAAAGTACGGAAAGTAAAGATCATCAAAAAGTAGTGTCTCGTCACATTTGGCAAGAATACGTGGACGAACTAAAAGAAATTGCTTGTCTTAGAAAAGCATCTTTCGTAAAAATCCGCTGCAAGTTACCAGTCCCTTAAAGACCTCACTCTCAGTTTTCACCAAACTCCCCGACAGTTCCAAAGAGCCTTACTATCGCTAAAATCATCAGTATTCATTGAGTTCCTCAATATAGCCCAAAATTGGACAAATGGCTTGTCTGTTAACTAAGTTAAACAGATTTTGAGTAGAGTCTAAGCGATGAATATGGACAAAAAAGGCCCGACCTTCCTGCGAGAGAGAGAGGTCTGACCAGAGTAGAGTCAATTGAAATTCTTATTTGGTTAATAGCTTAACAAACCGGAGATTTTGTAATTCTTTCTATTCTTTCTCATTTTTCGCAATAGACCTATTAGTATCGGTAATAGGTTTCTAATGCCAGCCCCTCTCTACTTAATATTCTCAACATATTGATCTGATTCACCATAAGAATCTATTTGATTCTTATTTCCCCGATTTTTTATATAGTAGAGAAGATAGCATAAAGCAATGAATGGTATTCCACAATACAGGGCAATCCGTTGGCTCGGATCGAAAGCAAGACCTACAATAGAAGCGAAACATAAAACAAAAGCGGCTATGGGCACATAAGGGTAAAGTGGTGTACGAAATTTTAAATCTTTAATATCGCCACCCGCTTTAAGATAATGTTTACGGAACACATACTGTGATAATGCAATTCCCATCCATACTGCAACAACCGCAAATCCAGATATAGCCACAAGCACCATATAAACTGTATCCGGTGCAACTACACTTGAGAATAATGACAAGCAGGCTACTGCCATACTTACAATCAAAGCATTAAACGGAACTCCTTTTGACGTTACCCTTCCTAAGAAAGGATTTATCATCTTCTCGTTTGAAAGAGACCATAACATACGGGTAGATGCATAGAGACCGGAATTTGCTACTGACAGTAAAGCTGTAATAATAACAAAGTTCATGATATCAGCTGCATAAGGTATCCCTATGCTATCAAAAACCATAACGAACGGACTTTCAATCACTCCCGCTTCTTTCCAGGAGATTAATCCAGATAGCACAAATATGGCACCAACAAAGAAAAACATAGTTCGCCAAATTACATTTCTAATGGTTAGTGGAATGTCTTTTTCCGGGTTTTCACTTTCTCCAGCAGTAATGCCGATAAGCTCTGTTCCTGAAAAGGCGAAATTCACGGAAATCATGGTTATAAATATCGGAAGGAGTCCATTTGGAAAAAGGCCCCCTTCCCCGGTAAAATTAGAAAGCATCGGAGCAGCTGCACTCCCGTTCATAGGAATGAAGCCAAACATCGCTGCTCCACCTAATATGATAAAGAAAATAATAGTAATTACTTTAATGCCGGCAAACCAAAATTCAGTTTCCGCGAAAAATTTTACAGAAAAGGCGTTCAGCAGAAAAAGTATAATCGCGAAGAGTGCGCTCCACATCCAAACGGAAGTTTCAGGGAACCATCTCTTCATCAGCAGACCGGATGCAGTAAATTCCGAACCTACCGTAACTACCCATGTAAGCCAGTACAGCCAACCAATGGTAAATCCGGTAGCAGGACCCACAAACCTCGTAGCATATGTTTGAAACGAACCGGTTACCGGCATAGCTACAGTTAATTCGCCAAGGCATAGCATGACTAGATACATGATAAGCCCACCAACCAAATAAGCGAGAATCGTTCCTCCCGGTCCAGCCTGATTAATCGTATTACCTGTACTTAGAAAAAGACCCGTTCCAATTACCCCACCTAGCGAAATCATGAACAAGTGCCTGCTTTTCATTGAACGCTTCAACTGATTTTGATCGGTACTATTGGCGTCTAGCATCCAGTCTCCTCCTTTATATATATGATGCAGTACAATAATACGATTGACCTCGGGTCGATGCCTATAAAGCTATCAATATCACATGAACCTTTTCTATCATCTTTTGCTCGAAACTTTAAAACAAACCACTTTTGTTTCAGTCATTTCTTGAAGTGCAAACTTTATTCCTTCACGGCCTAAACCAGAACCCTTCACTCCCCCAAAAGGCATAGCATCTATACGATAATCAGAGCTGTCATTTACCATAACCCCGCCTACATCCAATTCACGTATAGCTCCCAACGCCCTATTTAAGTCACGGGTGAATATACCTGCTTGCAAGCCGAAATCCACATTGTTAGATTGGAAAATGGCGGTATCCAGATCGGGCACACTGTGAATGGTAACAACTGGTCCGAAAACTTCTTCAGTTGCCAGCTTACAATCTGCTGGAACATTCTCTAAAACAGTTGGATAGTAAAAAGAACCTTGACGTTTGCCGCCGCACAGCAATTTTGCGCCTTTCCCAACAGCTTCATTAACCCAACTCTCAACTCGCTTTGCTTCTTTCTCTGAAATCATAGGCCCCATGTCGGTTTCCTCTGAGAGTTTATTGCCTACTCGATACTGTTGAGTACGGTTAACAAACTTTCCAACAAAGTCCCTATAAATATCTTCTTGAACATATAATCTTTGCACTCCCAGGCAATTTTGACCTGCTGCCCAAAAGGCGCCGGATACTGTCGATTCAACCGCTTCTTCTAAGTCAGCGTCTTCCAGAACGATAACCGGTGAGTTCGATCCCAGCTCCAAATTCATCTTTTTCAAACCTGCCTTTTGCATGATCGCTTGGCCAGTGGCGAGACCTCCTGTGAAAGAAATCATTCGTATGGCTGAATGAGTAATCAGACTCTCGCCCATATCACTCGGATACCCCGTAATGACGGACAATACTTTAGGCGGTAAACCTGCTTTTTCAAAGGCTTCTGCCAATAAAAGAGCACTTAAAGGTGTAGCGGGTGCCGGTTTTACGATGATGGCATTTCCAGAAGCAATAGCAGGTCCCACTTTATGGGCAACAAGATTTAATGGATCGTTGAAAGGCGTTATAGCTACAATAATCCCAACAGGGAAACGATAATAATAACCCATGCGATCTTCACTTCCCGGCATTTGGTCAAACGAAATCGTTTCGCCATTAATTCGCCTTGCTTCTTCTGCGCTAATTCGAAGTGTTTCGATACAACGCACCACTTCTTTTCTCGCCTCTTTAATGGTCTTACTTCCCTCACGAGCGATGGTCATTGCATATTTTTCCTTATGCTCATAGATCCAATCGGCAGCACGATTTAGAATGGCGATTCTTTCATGTGTTGGCATGTCCGCGGCTATTTTCGCTCCTTTTTTTGCCTCTTCAATGGAATGAAGTACATCCTTCTCATTAGCAGCAGGAACGGTTGCAATTAAACTATTATCCTGTGGATCGAGCACTTCAAATATTTTTTCGCCGGATACCCATTTTCCAGCAAGAAACATCTTATTTTTCTTTGTAAGCGCTTCAATAAGTGTCATCGATAATCACCCCGTATAAGTAATTTTCCAGCTTATAACTTGTGGTATATAAGATCATAATTGCCCACGGCTCATATTGATTAAATCAATCAGAATAGAGAATCCTGTTTCTTTGCGACCAGCTCCGGCACCAATCAACGTAATCGGACCGGCCAAGTCACAGTTATACGTAATAGCGTTTTGTGCTCCCAAAACCCCAGCTAGAGGATCTGTAAGAGGTATAGCTTCAGGACCTACCTTTGCGATTACTTTATCACCATCCTTTTTACATTCAGCAATAAGCTTCCACCTTTTCCCTGCAGACTTTGCCCATTGAATGTCTTGCTGTGTAAGATGACTAATTCCTACACATTCTACTTCCTCTCGTTTCATCGGAATATTCATTACAACATTAGCAAGAATAGTAGCTTTATACTGAGAATCATATCCCTCTACATCGCTAGTAGGATCTGCCTCTGCATAGCCAAGAGCTTGTGCCTCAATTAATGCATCCTTATAGCTCAATCCTTCTTCCATTTTGGTCAAAATATAATTAGTCGTTCCATTTAAAATCCCCCGCAATTCAAAAATGTTATTTCCCGCCAATGAAACGAGAGGCATTTTCAATGCTGGTGTTCCACTCATAACAGTACCTTCGAAGCCCCATCGCACATCATTCTTTTTGGCCAACTCAGCTAGTTCTTGGTAAGCTAAAGAAACGGGACCTTTATTGCTCATTACTACGTTCTTTTTACTTTCAAATGCCGTCTTACAATGATCGATGGCAGGTTGTCCAGTCTTTACATCCGTGAAAGTGATCTCTACGATGGTATCCGCATTACTCTCAAGGATTGTCTTAAAGCTGTCCCATCCCCTTATCAACCCAGGGGTTTCAGGGTAACTCTCCAGCTTTCCCGTTTCCTTTACAACTTGTAATACTTGAGAGATATCCAACCCTTCAGGGTGATAAAGAGAGCCCTTCATGACATCGGAAATTGCAACAATTTTAGCATCAAAGCCAAGTTCACTGCGTAAAGACTCACCTTTATCTTGTAAAATTTCTGCCAATCCTTGGCCGACTACACCAAATCCAAGCAAAGCAATTTTATGTGTCATATCCCATACCTCTTCCATTATTAATATCTTTATTTGCAGCTACCGTTACTGGTAGTTGTGATTCCAAATGGGCAAAAGCTTGTTCCAAATCAGAAATAAGATCTTCCGTATCCTCAATTCCTGCGGAGATACGAACCAAACCTTCCGGGATACCAAGAGCTTGACGTTCTTCAAGAGTACATTCCACATGACTGGTCGTTCTTGCGGGTCCATATATAGTTTCAACAGCTCCAAGATTCCCGGCTTTATTTGCATATTGTAATTTTGGCAATAAAATTTTTATTGCATCCATCTCACCTTTCAATACAAAACTTAAAATTCCGCCGAAACCCCTCATCTGTTTCTTTGCAATATGGTGATGGGGATGTGTTTCTAATCCAGGATAATTAACCGCTTCTACAAGCTTTTGCTTTTGCAGATACTTTGCGATTTCCATTGCACTCTTTTCTTGCTGGCGTACTCGAAGTTTTAACGTTTTCATCCCTCTTAAAATAAGATAGGCTGACCAAGGATCCATCGTCGCTCCATTGATTTCTCGATAATGATAGACTTTTTTCATCAGTTCTTTGGTACCGCATGCAACACCTCCTAATGCATCGGCATGTCCGCTTAAGAATTTAGTTGCACTATGAATGACAATGTCAACTCCTAATTGAATTGGATTTTGATTAATGGGAGTAGCAAAAGTATTGTCTATGATAACCAATGCCCCCACCGATTTTCCGGCTCTTACCATTCTCTCAATATCAGTGATCTTCATCGTCGGATTGGTTGGAGACTCCAAATATAAAACCTTGCAGCCTTTGGCCACTTCCGCCTCGATTTCTTCATGATTTCCTGTGTTGCATAACTGCACATCTACATCGAGATTCGGTAAGAATTCGGTAAAGATTTTATTGGTTCCCCCATAAGTGTCTTTAACCGATATAACCCGGTCCCCCGGTCTTAAAAAAGTATATAGTGTGCTGCTTATAGCGGCCATTCCTGATGAGAAACCAACTGCTGCCTCAGCTCCCTCGAGGATTCTCACTTTTTCCTCCAAAGCTTGAACAGTGGGATTTGTCATGCGATTGTAGATATACCCAGGCTTATTTCCAATGGCCACTTCATGCCACTCGTCTATGTCCTCGTAATTGTAGGCAACACTTAGCACCACAGGAACTTGAGTTGCATTGTAAGCAAGAGATTCTTTTTCTCCTGCCCATACAGCCTTTGTACCGGCTTGTATATCTTTAAAGTTTTGCTCACTCATGTTCTTTCACCTCTAATGTTCATAGTTTTGTCAACCACATCTCTTTGTTGTTCGGATTTATATAATATATTGTATATTGTATTTTTATAGCTTCCTTTGCCGTACTTGTTTTCGCTTCTTTTTTATGTGCTTACATTTTTTTTGCCATTTTTTTTTATGAACGTGCTTTTGTTAGCAACTAATAACACAACATGTTTTAATATATTGTATATTGTATATTGTATATTAATTAACCTCTCCTTTTCTTTATACTAGTCACCACTTCCTTTTTTTCACCTGCTTAAATTTATTCTTTGCCAATTTTAATATGAAGGTGCTTTTGTTAGAAGAGCTATTAACTCAGCATATTTTCTTGTTATATTGTATATTGTATATTGTATAATATGCTGAATAATCAGAAATATCATTCGTATTAAGACATATGATACACTGGACTCTTCCCCTTTTCAATATATTTTATTAGTTTAATCTTAAAAATACTTTCAATTAACACGTATAGTTTTAATGATGTTCAATATTCTATATCCTTGCAGAAGTCTTAAAACCCAAACTACAATTGTTCCCACACTCCGTGGTTCTCTCAATTCGTTTAAGATCTGAATTTCTATGGCAGCATCGCCTCATGTGGACTTAGAGACTGATTGGGATGCAGGTAATAGTGAGCTGCGATAATTACTAAACAGTAGAGCTATTGAAGAATTTAGAAGCCTATGCTATACAAAAATTAAGAATTTTCAATTTTATATTGTATATTGTATAATAAATGTATCAATTTTTAGCATAGGGGAGAAGGACTATCAAAAAGAGATACCAATCACTTAAAGACCATGTATATAATCATATTGCTGAAGAAATTCAGAATGGAACATTGCTTCCTAAGCATAAGGTAAATGAAGTAGCACTAAGCGAGAAGTTAGAAGTAAGCAGAACCCCTGTAAGGGAAGCTTTGATACAATTAGCTTCAGAAAATTTACTTGAGTATTTTCCTCGAAAGGGATTTATCGTTAAAGAACTTGATACAAAGAAGAAGCTTGATGTTTTTCAAGTTGTTGGTGTGCTGGACGCCCTAGCAGCCTCATTATCTATTGCGCATATTACAGAGAGTGATATTGAACTAATGGAAGAGCTGGTTAAAAAAATTGACCTGTCAATTTCACAAAAAAATTATTCGGATTATCAGCAATTCCAAAATCAATTCCATAAAGTATATATTGATAAATGTAAAAACGATACATTAATAGACCTTCTTAATTCTTTACAAAACAGTTTTGTTAGACAAATCTATTTGAGCAAAGACGAAGAAAAACTTTTTGCCGTATTAGAACAAATGAATGAACATCATAAAAAAATGATCACTTACTTTAAAAAAGAAGACAAAGAAAATTTAGAGCAACTTATTAAGAATGAGCATTGGAAAATAACACATATTGATATGATATAGGATAGATGGTTTTGGTACAAAAATGATTTACTTGAAGGAAAAGTCGTAACTTTCCTATCAACTTACAGATTTTCATTTAATTCTAATCAATTTATGGATAAATTTCTTTTGTTTTTGGGCAGATTTGACCCTTTAATGAATCTGTCCTTTTTTGATAATGTGCAAAAGGGTTTAGATTGTTTAATTTTAAATTTATTACTTGCACTATAGAACCAATCCCCTTTTTAGCAAAACAATTAAATTTTTCGGTTTATTGCCATTAGTATCTTTTCATACCCCACTTTTTATTTACAAATGTCCATACCGAATTTCCAGTTTTTCTTCTTCAACTACCTCAGTTTAATATGATTTTCTCACAAATACTCGCTTAATCTCAGGATTTCATCCCCCTTGAATTTATGTTCACTATTAAATGGAGTGATTTCAGGACATGAAGATTTCCTTAAGGCATAGTGAAAAAAAAACCTACGAACCTTATATTCAAAGAAGCAGGCTTTCTTTATATTAATTTTTTCTATAGCAAGTAACGTGGAACGCCTGTATCTTTCACTGTGTCATTTACACCGATTACGTTTGTTTCACGCTCTTTAAATCTTAAAACATCCACATCCATGTGCTCCCTTTTCAGTAAAACCCACTTAGTTCTATTCAACTGATTCGGACACTTTGGTTATTAAGTATTTATGTATGACACTCATTACTTAACCTCACCAGCTCTGCTCTAACCAGTTCACCTAAACAATAGAAATGAGCGAGTCCTGTTTTGGCCACAGGTGCATGTAGATTGTACAAGAGCTCCCAGAAGAAAAATTGGAGGCATCAGCCACTCTTTCTTTTGATGCTAATGACGGAACAACCAAACGATTTACTTAAAGATATCCATTCCAGCTTTAAAAAATGAGTTTAATCCATTAGCCACTGATTGAACCGTATTCGCATTATTTAGTAGTGACCGTTTATTCTCCGCAGTTGGATTCGCTTGTGCTTGTAGAAAGGAGGCTTCCAGAGTTGACAACTTTTGTCTCAATTCATTGATTTGCCCTTGTACTGACTCCTTAGTAACAATTGCAATAGCGTCTCTGAAGTATTGTTTACCTTCTGGCTTTATCGTTGCTTTGCTTATCTTCCCAGTCGTACTCTTTTTGATATCTATGAGGTTTTTGTTCACTAGTATCACTAACTCGGCCCTTATCACTTCAAGACTTTTATTGTATTTTTCAGCAATTTTACTTACACATCTTTCTCTATTGCATTCCTCAAGGAAAAAGAGTATTTGCTTTTGTAGATCGTTCATATTTGTTTCTCCTTTTAACTTTCTTTCATTTGTGAGAATTCTTAAGCTTCTTTCTGCCGGTTCTTTGAAGTTTGTATGCCATTAACCCCAAAAACACAGATATTGTTATTTAATGTAGTATTTTCTCTTAAAAAGTAGCTTTAATTTATCACAGGAACCACAGAATCTAATATAAAACTACAGAAACCAACAAATATTTTTTAAATATTCAAAAAAATAATACAAAAATTGGAATTATACAAAATCATATGATATGACGACATGGCCTCTATCGGATATACCCAGGATAAACAATTTTCTGGGACCCTTAGATTGTTCTTAAAGAAAATTGGCTTTTTTTCAGAATATATTCCTAAAATGCGATCTGTAAGATTGATGAAACATTTTGAAAGTATAAAGCGATGCGTAAGGCCTATTCGTGCATCACGTGGGAGCTACCGAATACTAGATCGAATGCTATCCAGTATCAATAAAGAAGTCATCTATTTTATTCATTTATTAGTCTACAAAAAACTTACTCACTAACTATTCCTTCTTGAACACTCTTAATCTATCCATTTTGCCCGCGAGAAAAAGGTTGCCGCAGCATTATTGAACCAGATTAAATATGAAAACAACTTGTTGCAGGGCCCAACATCTCCATCAAGCTAAAAATAGATTTGTTATCTCTGCAATGGACAAATTTTATTATTTTTGAAATATGAAATGAAGCCGGGGGGCGATTACCTTAGTAACAGATAACCTTAAACGTTCGCTAAAGCATGAAGGATTCAATGAAAATGCGTAGTTTGAAACTCCATTCAATATCCCAAAACTGAGTTTGATAAGGGAAGTCATTTCGAAATCATACATATTCTAAAAAGATAACTATACGGCTTCTATGAGAATATTCAAACATGACCTGTAGGACTATCTATAATAAATGTGCAACAGGAAACCTTGTTTAAGTATTAAACATACTTAATGAATACTTTTTCGCCATCATTTCCAAGAGTTTTACCCCGGCAACGCTGTTCCCCTTCTCATCCAGCGCTGCACCATAAATTCCAATTCCGCATTTTCCAGGGACAGCCCCCATGATTCCTCCTGACACGCCGCTTTTGGCCGGAATGCCAACATTAATGGCAAATTCACCTGAGGCATTATACATGCCGCAGGTAACCATGAATGTCTTGCAAATACGAGCAATGTCTCCGGGGATGATTTGCTTTCCCGTCAACTGATCTTTCCCATTCATGGCCAGCACACAGCCTATCCTCGCCAAATCCTGACTGTCCATTTCAATGGCACACTGCTTCGAATACAATTCGATTAGGTCCTCCACATCTTCGTTTATTACATTATGCTGCTTTAAAAAATAGCTTAACGACCGATTTAAGTCTGCTGTATTGTATTCTGAACTGGCAACTGCTTCATTAAAATCGATAATAGGATTTTGGGTCAACTCCCGGATAAAATGTAAAATACGCTTAAACCTCTCATTTACATTGTCACCTGAAACCATGTGGGTCACAGTCAATGCTCCTGCATTGATCATCGGGTTTAACGGCTTTGATGGCTTGTTTGTCTCTAACTTGGCAATGGAATTAAAAGGATCACCGGTAGGTTCTTTTCCTACATAAGAAAAGACATAGTCCTCTCCTTTTTCCATTAATACCATAGCAAGTGTCAATACTTTTGAAATGCTTTGGAGGGTCATTTTGACACTTACATCCCCCGCACAATATCTTTTTCCGTCAGGATAGTAAATAGCCACAGATAAATCTCCAGGATTCGCCTTTTCAAGAGCCGGTATATAGTTTGCCACGTTTCCCTTAACGGTAAATTTTTTTGCCTCATCAACAAGTTGCTGCAATTCTACATTGGACCTGCATTGATATCCCATATTTTTCACAATTTCCCCTCCTTTAAAGGCGAATTCTTGGTAGATAGTGGACTGATTATTTTACAACATCCCATTGTTATTTTTCACAAAACCAGGAAGCAGATAATAAACAGAAAGTAAAGTTAATATTAATAGGAGAAAAGAATAATCAGGATTTCACCCTATTTGCTGCCTGATTTCCTGAATGATGGTTTCCAGTGATGTCACGACGCCTTTTTCATCCTTATAACTAATATGCTTAGGTTGAAAATGAACGGGCGAATCCAAACCTGCTGCTGCTGAAATTCGAAATAGTCCTTTTCGAAGTGTCACGAGAAAGTTGACGACGCGGTATTTCTTTTCGTCAATCACGAGAGCCCTTTGCAATTCTGGGTCTGTTGTGGCTACCCCAACTGGACAGGCATTAGATTGACATTTCAATGTTTGGATACATCCTATGGCAATCATGAATCCACGAGCTATATTGACAAGATCAGCCCCCATCGCCAAAGCAATCGCAATCCGGTCAGGGGTGAACAGTTTACCTGAAGCAATAATTTTAACCCGGTCGCGTACCCCATATTTTTGAAGGGTGGAGACAACAATCGGCAGGGCTGATTTAATCGGCAAACCGACACTATCAATCAATTCTTGATAAGAAGCCCCTGTTCCGCCTTCCCCTCCATCCACAGTGATAAAGTCCGGACCTTTGCCGGTTTCCTTCATATATTTGGCTAATTCCTCTACGCTATCATTACTTCCTACAACCATCTTCATTCCAACAGGTTTACCCGTATGGCTGCGGATTCTTTCAATGAATTCACACATTGTCGGTACATCATTGAACTGATGAAAACGATTGGGGCTATCAATCGATTTGAATGGTTCCACTTTGCGAATTTCGGCAATTTCTGGAGTAACTTTTTCAGCATCGATATGTCCCCCGCGTGTTTTGGCACCTTGAGCGAGCTTAACCTCAAATGCTTTTATTTGAGGGATTTCACTTTTCCGCTTTAACTCGTCCCAATCCATTTCGCCATGCTTATCGCGCACTCCGAACATGGCTGGGCCAATCTGCATAATAATATCGACGCCACCCTTTAAATGATAAGAAGAGAGTCCGCCTTCCCCAGTATTCATCCATGTGCCTTTCGCTAAAGCCAATCCTTCTGATAAAGCTGTTATGGCATTATGTCCTAATGAACCATAGCTCATCGCCGACATCCCAATTAAACCTTTTAATCTAAATGGATGTTTTGTATTTGGGCCAATGATTACGGCATCATGGTCATGTAATAAGTAAGCAGACGATTCCTCATCCTCCCATTTTTCCTTTCGCTGCATAAGAAGCGGATCTCTCAATAAGATATATCTTTTAGTTATCACCTTTGTTTCTCTATCGAATTTTTCTTCTTCTGTTAATTTGGGGAACATAGCATTCCGAACAAAAAGGCCTTCTTCATCAAAATCACGTTTTGAACCAAACCCGATTACATCCCGCATATATTTTGAGCTTTTTACAATATGTTCATAATCATCTCTTGAAAATGGCTTCCCTTCAGTATCCTCGTTAAATAAATATTGACGAAATTCCGGTCCGATTTTTTCTAAAAAATAGCGGACCCTCCCTAGTACTGGATAATTCCGTAGTATGGCGTGATGCTTCTGATTTCGGTCTAATATTAATAAATAGACTAGAAAAATGACAAGTGCTATTACAACAAGTGCAATAGTAATAAATGAAATGATAATTAAACGACTTGCGATATCCATTTTACCCCTCCTAGTAATGATTATATTGTGTTTAATTTACTCTAACTTGAATCTCTTTATACAATGGAGCGAATATTATTGAAAAGATTTTTAATGCTCAATTACATAATTTCATGTAGGCAAAGCCAACATATAGGGAAGAAATCAATGGTCGAGGAGGGAATAGTATGAAGGCATCTGATTTGTTTATAAGATGTTTAGAGAATGAAGGTGTTCAGTATATTTTCGGGATACCTGGTGAGGAAAATACGGATCTTGTTGATTCTCTAATAAGCTCTGATATTAAATTTATCTTAGTCCACCATGAACAAGCTGCAGCATTTATGGCAGACATCTATGGGCGGCTAACTGGAAAGCCTGGCGTTTGTTTGAGTACATTGGGACCGGGTGCAACCAATTTATTAACAGGGATAGGAAGTGCTTATTTGGATTATTCCCCTGTTGTTGCGATTACTGGTCAGGCGGGGCTTGATCGAATTCATAAGGAGTCGCATCAATATGTGGACATTATTGGAGTTTTTAAGGAAGTAACGAAATGGAATCAACAAATTAAGGTGCCTCATACGATTCCGGAAATTATCCGTAAAGCATTTAAGACTGCAGTCATTGAAAAGCCGGGTGCTGTTCATATCGAGCTCCCGGAAGATGTGGCAATGATGGATACAGAAGGTGAGCCACTTCCGGTTACACCAATGCCTAGATCCAATCCAGCCGAAGAAGAAATCAAAAAAGCTGTAGAATTAATAAATCGTGCTAAAAAGCCTATTATTCTAGCTGGTAATGGCGTAATCCGCGATGGAGCTACGGAGTCCTTACGTAAATTTGCTGAAGAGAAACAAATTCCTGTTGTGAATTCGTTCATGGCCAAAGGAGTTTTACCTTCTAACCATCCGTTGACCCTTTTTACAGTAGGGATGCAAGCAAGGGATTATGTTCTATGCGGGTTTGATTTGGCCGATCTTATTATCACCGTCGGCTATGATTTCGTCGAATATTTGCCAAAGTATTGGAACGATGAGGCAATGAATCAGATTATTCATATTGATGCTCGACCGGCTGAGGTTGATGCTTATTACCCCGTTCAAGCTGAATTGGTCGGGAACGTAACAGAGTCACTTGAAGCCTTGACCACTGATGTAGTTAAAAAAGAGCTTTGGCCAGAAGTGAAAAGATTAAGGTCTCAAATTATTGAAAAATTTCATTCTTCAGATGATGTATCAGGAAGCCCTATCATCCCTCAGCGGATTATCGCTGATTTGAAAAAGGCGGAAAAGGGAAATGCCATTGTCATTTCTGATGTGGGTGCACATAAATTATGGATGGCCCGGATGTATCAACCGGAAAAGCCTAATCACACTATCATTTCTAATGGCTTTGCATCGATGGGGATTGCCATTCCCGGTGCGATTGCGGCAAAACTGGCAAAACCTGATAAACCCGTCATTGCGGTTACAGGGGATGGCGGATTTCTAATGAATGGGGTTGAATTGGCAACTGCAAAACGTCTGGGCCTTGCCTTCGTGATAGTCATTTTCCATGATTCAAAATACGGCCTAATTGAGTGGAAGCAATTGAATAAATTTGATCGTACGAATGCGATTGAATTTACCGACCCAGACTTTTTAAGCTTCGCAAAAAGTTTTGGTGTTAAAGGAGTGAAAGTAACCCATTCCGATGAATTGCTTCATGCATTAGAAGAAGCGATTTCGAGTCAGGAAATTGTCTTGATTGATGTGGATGTCGATTATTCGGAAAATGTAAAGCTCTCGAAAACACTGGGTGATTATATTTGTAAATTATAAAACATGTAGTATTGGAGGAATGTCAGATGAAGAAAAAGTGGCAATTGTGGATCGGTGGTAAATGGCGGGAAGCTAAATCGTATGAGCCGTTATTTAATCCCCATTCAAATGAAGAAATTGCACAAATCGGACAGGCTGAGCCTGCGGATGCCATTGAAGCAATAGTTGAGGCAAATGCCGCTTTTCAGAAATACCGATCCTACCCGGCGCATGCTCGAGCCGAAATTTTAGTGAAAGCTGCAGCAATCATGGAAGAACGCAGTGAAGAGCTTGCGAAAATCGTTTCTCTAGAGGCGGCGAAAACGATTCGAAATGCTCGTGAGGAAATGAATCGTACGGTTCAGACCTATCGTTTTGCTGCAGAAGCGGCAAAGAACAATTATGGAGAACAAATTCCGATGGATGCTGCACAGGGTGGGGTAAACCGTTTTGGCTTCACAATTCGTACCC
Organism: Peribacillus sp. CSMR9; assembly: GCF_033141925.1. NCBI lineage: Bacteria > Bacillati > Bacillota > Bacilli > Caryophanales > Bacillaceae > Peribacillus > Peribacillus sp. CSMR9. The sequence goes on along the minus strand of NZ_JAOPHO010000013.1, from coordinate 42,954 downwards.
CGATTGGCGTCGTAACGGCGATTACCCCATTTAACTTTCCATTTAATCTTGTCGCCCATAAAGTTGGTCCAGCTATTGCGGCTGGTAATTCGATCGTGTTAAAACCTGCCGAACAAACCCCTTTGAGTGCACTGGTTCTTGCCGATATCTTTCAAGAAGCAGGGCTGCCGGAGGGAGTTTTGAACATCATTCCGGGTAAGGGAGATGTTTTAAGTGAAGCGTTGACAACCCATCCACATGTAAAAAAAGTGACTTTCACAGGCAGTGTAGAGGTCGGACACCTTATCCAGCAGCAGGCAGGCTTCCGTAAGCTTACCCTTGAACTCGGATCCAATTCGCCTTTCATCATTGATGAAGGAGTTGACATCGATAAAATTATTCAACGAAGTGTGATGGGTTCATTTACGAATAATGGTCAGGTGTGCATCTCGATTCAACGAATTTATGTCCACAAATCACTATACCAACAATTTTTAGAACGATTCGTCAGTGCAACAAAACAGCTTGTCATCGGTTCCCCCCTGGAGGAAAATACAAATATTACAGCAGTCATTTCGAAAAAATCATTGGAACGGTTACAAAGTTGGATTGACGAGGCAGTACAGGAAGGAGCAAAAATCGAGTGCGGCGGTACAGTGGAAGGCAATGTACTAGTGCCTACCGTCTTAACCAATGTAAATCGTGATTCAAAGGTATTTCGTTTCGAAGTATTTGGTCCGATCGTCTGTATTTTCCCATTCGAAACGCTGAATGATGCCATCAAGGATGCAAATGATTCACGTTACGGATTGAACTCAGGAGTGATGACACCGAGTATAGAACGTGCTTTCTATGCGGCAGAACGCTTGGAAACAGGTGGAGTTGTCATCAATGATATCCCAACTTATCGGATCGATAATATGCCTTATGGCGGCTGGAAGGACAGCGGTGTTGGTCGAGAAGGCGTCAAATATGCGATGAATGAGATGATGGAACAGAAGTTTATTAGCTTTAAAATAAGAGATGAATGATAGCAAGACCCATTAGTACTTGTTTGTATCGGCACGAATCGCTCGACCGGAATTGCAAGCGGGCATTTGTGGTACAACTTGATAAGTCAACTTTCTCCATTTTCACTGTATGGAACCTAAGAAAATTCAATTTAGCTATAGTTTAAAATGAACTACCTTATTTAGAAAACATAGGTCATTAAGTGAAAAATGGTTAAGAATGGCATAACAAAACCACCTTTCAGATGAATACTTGATTAAGGTGGTTTTATATGCTTGGTAATAGGAAATTCATTGTCTTGACATGGGTTTGAAGAGTAACGACTTTTTTAATGATTGATGGTTTTACTAGCATGGTTTTAGCTAGTACTTTAGGTGTTGGCGTAACCTTTTCCGAAATGTTTCTCTACCAAGGTGAAATAATCTATCCAAATGTAATTAAAACATACTTGTCAGAACCTTTACTTGCAGAACTAACCGCTACATGTGGAGCACCCAACTTTGTTATTGGTGAAAATATGTTAGGAATTAAGTAAATTCGTGTAGCTTTTAAGATTATTACCCAAATTCTAATTACCCAATCCTTCTTTGACCACCACTTCCTTGTGAAAACTTCAATTTAAATATTCTAGCGAGGTCTTTACCTAAATATATTATAATTTGTTTAATTTAATACCCATTAGTATGTTCGCGTTGAAATGGTTCAAATAGGTTAAATTTGTAAATAAAATTTCTATTATTCACAATTGGATTAATGGATTTGGATTCTCAAAAAATTGGATAAAACATCACCAAACTAACCTTCGCAGCACAGGACTTATGAGATCCATGGTGAATAGACCGTAATCAATGACAACCATTTTATTATTCTTAGTAAATCCGACATTAGCTAAACGCAAATCTATTGGAATGATACCGTACCTCAGGAATTTCAATTCCAACTTGATCAGTTTCGTATATTCCCTGATTGACACTTTCGTGTCCACCTTCTTCATGATAATCCAGCCCAGCCCATACTCTTTAACCGGACATAGATACTTTTTGACTTCCTTCTTACAGTTATTATATATATAGACCTCATTTGCATTGCTTATTAAGCCTACTTCTGATAATGCAATTTTTAATATATAGCCATTATTTAAATCATAGACAACTCGGTTTAAACCATACCCAATCATTTTATGCTTGATTTTTAGCGTTTTACTAGCAGTAGACACTATTTGTCTTGCGGTTTTATAAAACTGGTATGTCCACATTTGAGATATCCAAGACTCAATGGCTTTTATCTCTTGCTGGGACAGCATTTTACTTTTATTCGGCTGATGTATCCTTTCCTTACCATTGTTAATTGGCCACATTCCATATACGTCTCCTTTTTAAAAAAATTTGTGACTAGAGAGATGGATTTCCAGGTAGATGAAAAAACAAGTACATAGAAGAATAAAACAAAGGCTGTTTTCACATACTTTGTTGCTATTTACCAGGTAGTGAGTTGTGGTTGATTTCCCCTCCAGATGCTCGCTTTCCGCGGGGCGGGCGGTGAGCCTCCTCGGCGTAAACGCCTGTGGGGTCTCACCTGTCCCGCTGCTCCCGCAGGAGTCTCGCACTTCCGCTCCAATCAACCTTAAATAGTTTCGTTTTAAAAACAACAATCTTTACGAAAAGAGCCTAAACAAAAGATTTAGTTCTGGCTGTTTATATTGGAAATTCAAAGCAAAAATTAAATCCAGGAAGTAAAGACCTTTCTATTTGTTCGTTCCTAAGCCATTTTCATCATCCATTGATCCATTACCTAGCATGTCCTCAGTTTCTTAGGATTTTCCCTTGTAATATGATATGACTTTAATATAAAACCGCTTGTACTATAGCTGAGAAATCTCGCGAAAACACACCAAAGGATGGAGAGATCAAGACAGAAAGACCATGGTACCCCAGATGAATTGCCACGGCTTTTTTCTTTTTTCCCACCAGATTATGTTGTGCGAGACCATCTTGACGTCAGATGCCCTGGAATCCGGATTCCTCCAAAAAAAAAGCCTAAAATCGCTGACGGCACGAGAAGAATAGTTCCTGATCGGCAAGTTTACGCATAGATTAATAAAGCCGTTGCTCATGAAGACTGTTGCTTCCGCTAAGAAGATGTCCCGTTATGTCCCCTACATATCTCAAAAAGCCCCTTGTTGGTTTTTCTCTCCTTTTTACATTATTTTCGCTTTTGATAAAAAGATAAAACGCCCCAGTAGTCTAATTAAAGAACAATGCCTTAATAAAAAGAGAAATAATTATATAGCAACATGAATGCAGTTAATTTTTTATGCAAACTCAAACTATATCGATTTTCGGCAACAAGATGGGTACTCTTCCTTCATTTGCGAAAAAAAGGTATATTATAGTTTATGACATCGATAGTTTAAGGAGTGATGAAATATTCGTAAAAGATGGACCATTTCAATAATTGCTGGATTATTGCTTATTTTTTCAAGTGTTATAGCCTTCAATTATTTCGGCAGCGATAATAAGACCGAAAAACGGAAATATGCAGAAGCCAAGGAGTCCAAAATTCCTGAGGTACAGGAATATGGCGGGACCCATCTTGAAAGAGTCGGCGATAAGGTCCGCCAAAAAGATTGGGGAACACTCACATTACTAGAAACGAAGTCTATAAATGAGTCATTTGAATTGGCTCCCATGGCCATCACAATCAAGGATATCCGCATGATTCAATTTTCTTCACTCACAGATGAAGTAAAGGAGGAGCTCAAATCCTATACGGGATTGAGTTTTGAAGAAGCCTATTCGATATACTATAAAGAGAATTTATCCATGGAGGAAATCGATCAGCAGTCTGCCTGGTCTAAAACGGATATTGGCAAAGAGGTAACTTATCTTGAAATAACTTATTCTGTGGAAAATAAAGGTCCCAAGGAACTGCAGTTCTTCAGCATGGAACATGTTACTTTCAATGATGACCTTACATATAATGTGCCTTCTAAAAATTTCATCCACTCCGGGGATACTTTTATGGGGACAAAAAAAGTAAGTCGATTAGATTACCAACCAGGAGAAACAAGAAAAGGCACAATTGGCTTATTAGTCGATTCCGAAGAAAAAATCGACGGGCTCAAGTCCTTTTCATTCACTACCGACGATATAGCAGATGGTGAGTCTCACGAATTATTGGTGGATGGGACTTCATTTGATGTTCACCTATAAGGAAAGTAGTTTTATCGAGAGAACACGAATACTTGCAGCGGGATTGGGGGACGAATCATATTGGAAAAAGCAATAATTATCGGAGGAAGCATCGCAGGGAAACAGCTGCCAAGCCCTATCACATACTTTTCGAGAATTAATCATCTTGGAAGCAGGTGAAAGATGGACGGAAAAAGCCGCTAGGCAAAAGAGTGCCATAAAGCTACCATCCTCATGTTTGATTAAAAGGAGGAGAAGCAGCAATTGAGAAATTGTTTCCACACTTCTTTGATCAATTAATAGCGCCCCCCTCCACCTTTTTCACCCTAAAGGAAGGTTTGCTATTTTGACCAATCTGAAGAAAAAGAGTAAGAAGTCGACATCCTATGAAAAGCTAATCTACAAATATCGTGATCTCTTTCAATCATTAAATGCAAGCAATCGGGCGCTTTAAAGAGCGTCTTTTTGGGTTATGGCGCCTTTATAGCAACAACAGCAATTTCCACTATTTCGGGAAGTGATAAGAGGGCGTATTTTCTTCATTAAGATTCCAATACGAGGCGGCGGTGAGTTATTTAAAAATTACATTCCTTACGATATTTATAACTGTACTAACAAGGATTGAGCTTGTTCATTTCGACAGCAGTAAAGCCTAGTTTTGAATATTAAGATGGAGGTGACGCGTTATAGATCAAAATGATCATGTAAATAAAGAGATGACCAACTCATTTAGAATTGGTCATCACTGTTAGCTTCCTTCTACTTTATGATTCCCGTTAATACACACACAGCCCTCGTTCCTGTGCTTTGGTTACTTTTCTAAAAATCGTTGGATACTTTTTATACATTGATATTCCTGCATTTTTTGAACCACGTTTTCCTGTATCTTTCCATCATCCATTTTCACTTTATCAATCACCACATTCATAATTCAACATATAATACAACAAAGGAAAACCGGGGGTATCAACATGCAAGACAATCAACATGGATTGCAAATGAATGAGGTTGAAAAGTTTGATGAATGGGTAAAAAAGTTTTTTCTGGATCCGGAAACTTGTGCGTTGGATCATCAACTTTTTTCAATTGATATATACGAAAGTGACGATGAGTATATGGTGGAAGCGGTTTTGGAAAATCATGATGTGAAAGATATTAAAGTTTGTTTACGTGATAATGAGCTATCGATCATCGTTGATGATACTCATAAGCCATTACTTGAAAAAAAAGCGGATACAATACCCACACAGAGAAAAATCCCTTTCCCCTTTTCGATTTGCTCACGAAGAATTACCGCTGAATTCTCAAATCCAATATTGGTGATTCGCATCCATAAGTTTTCCCCCGGAAAAACAGCTGATGATATTAACATAGAGTAGTTCATTCCTAAAAATTAAAAAGAATGGCATAGGAGCCACATTCACTCCTTAGCCATTCTTTTTTTCTTGATTTATCCAGCAAAATAGAAGGACGTACGACTCCCTTTTTGTGTCGAGATGACTTGGAGCTGGGCATCTATTCTTTCTTTTAATTCTGGAACATGAGAAATTATCCCGACTAATCTCCCGGTGCTTTGTATATCCATTAATGCTTCAATCGCATGATCAAGAGATTCAGGGTCGAGGGTACCGAAACCTTCATCGATGAACATCGTTTCGAGTGAGATCCCGCCTGCATTCTGCTGGACGACATCCGCAAGACCCAAAGCAAGTGCAAGGGATGCCTTAAAGCTCTCTCCTCCCGAAAGGGTTTTGACATGCCTCTCCTGTCCTGTATATTGGTCATACACGGATAACTCCAGACCGCTCTGGATATTCCTGCGTGTAGGATCCAGCTTTCGCAGCAGCTGATATCTGCCGCTTGTCATTTTCAGTAATCTTGAATTGGCTTCTTTTAGGATATCATCCAAAAAGGCTGCCAATACATACCGTTCAAAAGTTATTTTGAAGGAGTTTTGACCTTTGGAAATCTCAGACAGATGACCGACGATACTGTACCTTTCATCCAGATTTTTCTGATCTTCCCTGATATGCGCCAATTTCCTTTCGATTTCTTCATTAGTCCTTTTTTCGGCATGTAATTCATTCTGATTTTGGCGTAGCGACTCCAATTCTGCATCTATGAAATCAAATGTCTTTTTCAATCCTTCAAGGTCCGGTTTGACTACATCTTTTAACTTCATTTCCAAATCATGAAACAGACTTAAAACACTTTGCCAATTTTGATTATACTGCAGCACTTGGTCCTCTAAACTCCCAAGAGCCGCTTCCGACTTTTTGGCTGCTGTATATTCTTTATAATTGGAAAAGCCTTGATTGGTCATATCCGTAATTAACTTTTCCCGTTCCTCTTTCAATTCTTGATTTAATGCCTCTATATTTCCACTTAGGGATTCTTTTTTTGCATTGATTGCCGATTCTTTTTCTTTAACCATTTGAATGTTTTTTTGTGCATCTTCCAAAGCAATTTGTAAGCGTTTGTGCGTTTTTACAGCCATTTGGAAGGCTGCATTATATTCTTCCTCTGTCCGTATACCGTCTGGCAGGGAATCGGTTAATCCTGTCAGTTTTGTAAAGTTTTCAATATACCTGGTTTTCCCTTGGTCCTCTTTTATTTCTAAAGAAGCAAGATTCTCCTTTAACTGGGATGCTTTCGCTTTTAATTCCAGCAACCTGCTTTCAAGATCATTAAATAATGACTTTTTCCGTACCAATTCTTTTAACTGCTCTTGCAGCACTTTTCCTTTTTGTATAAACTGTTTCAAATTATCATCAATGTCTTCAAACCTAAACTCCGGCATGTCATTTTGTAAGTCCATCATCTTTTCCTTTGAAGACTCGGCCAGTGCATCATACTTTGATTTTGCTTGGTAATATTCACTTTCGGCTTGGCTTTTTTGTTGTTCTGCAGTTTTCAGCCTGTTTTCTTGCTCTTTCAGTTCCATATCCGTTGGCATATCCTCATGCAATTGCGCTGGTTTTGGATGACTTAGCGAACCGCACACAGGACAATTTTCCCCTGAGTGCAGCATGGACGCAAGCATACCCGCTTGGCCTGATCGCCAGTTTTGATTCAGGGCTTCCAGTTTTTCCTTTTCCTGAATCTGAATTCTTTGAATCTCTTTGAACCGAATATTCTTTTCTTCCAGAACCCGCTTCGTATTCTGAACTTCGGAAAGAACTTCTTGAAGCTTTTTTATTTTCATTAACGATTGATCATTTCTTTCCGCTTCGATTTCCTTTTCACGATGAAGAACCGCCGCTTTTTCCGCTTCTGTTTTTACATGAGTGACTCTCTCTGCTTCCTCTTCGATTGCCAGATGTTCCGAAACATTTTTTTCTCGAAGTCCTTTACTAGTTCGCCACTCTTTTTCATCTAACGTAACTTGTGCTTTTAAGCTTGCAAAAGTCATGACAGCCTCTTTTACCTGCTCAAGCTGATGAACATTCCGTACGGCCTGCTCCCTCTGGTTTTCCTTCAACATTTCCTGTTCATAGGAATCCTGCTTCTCAATGCGTTCAGCCTGTAATTTCTCGGCCTGTACACTTAACTTTTGAAGTTCAGCATTCGCATCTTGGACTTGTTTGCCAATTCGCAAATAATATTGTTCCTGCTTTTCAAGCGAAGCCGCTTTATGTGCCATTTTAATTTGGTCTTTCACGAGTTCCATTTCAGGCTGCTTTGCTTCAAGGTGTTCCTTTTCTTTTCGCAGTGTTTCTTTTTCCGAAAATCGATTTAATAAATCGACAGCTTTTGAAAGTTCTTGATTAACTTGATCACGGGCTTTTTGCTTTTCCTGTATTTGTTTATTTACATCCTCATTTTTTTCTGCCGCTGCCAAAATGACTTCCTGTAACAGTGGTAAGATCAGCTGTTCGTTAGGCACTTCCGCTTCCAATTGTGCCTGCAATTCTACATGATTACCAGGCTGGATGCCTTTCATTAATTCGATTCTCCGCTGAGCACTTTTTTCACTTTGCTTTCTTAGGATCGAAGCCTCTTCTTTTAACTTTTCTTCTATTCGTTTATAAAGTTCAGTATGAAATAATTTCTGAAGAATCTGTTCCTTATCCTTGCTGTCGGAAGTTAACAGTTTTCGGAATTCATTTTGTGGAATCATCAGGATTTGCCGGAATTGATTGGCATCAAGTCCAATGAGTAATTTGATTTTTTCCTCAACCTCACGCACATTCGCACCAAGCAATTTTTTTCCTTCAGCCAATATCTCATATAATTCAGCCTTTGCTCCAACCGTTGTCGTTCCTTCTCCTGCTTTTTTCTTTCGTTCCTGCTGCGGTGACCGGGTCACCCAATATGTTTTCCCACGCAGGGTAAATTGCAGCGAGACTTCCGTCATCACATCATCTTCGGCAAACTGACTTCGTAAATCTTGCCCGCTTCGGTCTTCACCACTGGCTTTTCCATAAATCGCAAAACTGATCCCATCAAATATCGTTGTTTTCCCTGCGCCTGTCTTTCCAGAGATGACAAACATGGTCCGTTCTCCAAGGGAATTAAAATCGATGGTTTCCCTCCCTGCATATGGTCCGAATGCCTGCATCGTTAAAATATGGGGTCTCATTTCAAAGCCTCCTCTTTCTTCACGGCTTCAATTACCGAAACCATCAAATCTTGCTTTTGAGAATCAAAGTCCCGATCTGTCATTTCTTGATAAAACGTTTCGAACAAGTCCAATTCTGATTTCCGTTCATCTTTTACAGAAGAGAAGGATTTTTTTCTTCTAAGGTCGGTCAAATCCCATTTTCGTTCCAGATGAAGTACATTCGGGTAAATCTGGCGCAAACGATTAATCGGATCGATGAGTGACCCCTCGTCATTTAATGTTATTTTCAAGTAGTCATCCTTTTTTTGCAATTGATAAAAAGCGGGATCTAGTAACTCTTCCATCGTTCCGGATATTTCCCTCATATCCAGCTTGGGCGCCAAAGATCGATAGCGTATATCGAAGCTACCATCTTCTTGCATATCGACAATGGAAAGCGACTTATTTTGCTTGGCCTCAGAAAAAGAGTATTTTAATAGTGATCCAGAGTAAAACACCTTAGGATGACGTATCGCGTCAGGACTATGTAAATGTCCAAGTGCCGTATAATCGAACGCATCGAATAAGTCTGATGAAACACATCCGGAACCACCTACTGACAAAACTCGCTCTGAATCGCTCGTTTTTCCGCCTAATACAAAAGCATGTCCTACGAAGACATTCGGTTCATCCTTATTGAAAGTCTCTGCAATCATTCCGGTTATCCGCTTCATCGCTTCTTGATGGGAATGGATACTTTCATCTTCAAAAAGATGGCGAACCGTTCCAGGTTCTGCATATGGAACACAATAAAAATTCACTCCCTTAATGCGAACCGGCTCAAATGTTTTTGTCAATTTCCCATGAATGTATAACTGACTATGACGATACCATGATGAACCGAATGCAAGCCTTTCCGCAGAATCATGGTTTCCCGATATTGCAACGATTGGTGTATTCATTTTCACATTAATCGTATAAAGGATTTCATCAAGAAGCTCCACAGCTTCAGTCGGTGGAACCGAACGATCATAAAGATCACCGGCAATCACAACCGCATCAGGTTTTTCTTCTTCAACAATTTCTATGAATTGCAAAAGGGCATGCCTTTGGTCATCTGTCATATGTACCCCGTGTACGATTTTCCCTAAATGCCAATCAGCCGTATGGATAAATTTCATAGTTTCACTCCGTCCTCACTTTTACTTACTATTATTATATCAAAAATTTAAAGAATAGCATGGCTTGGGTACAAACGTTCTAATTATTACCACACTGTCCCATTCTTTTCAATTATTCAGAATAAAAAAAGGCAAACTCAAAAGAGTCTGCCCTTTTCATCATTAGCTGAATAAGTGTTCATATGGACCCATATTCACTTTTCTTTCAGCTAATTTTTTTTGTAAAAATTTATGGTCACGTTTTGGTGTGGCGATGATATAGCCGCGTATCACTAGTTCTTCCGTAATATCGCCCGCTTTTTCCTTTAACGCCAACTCTCCGATTTTCCCCGCAATTTTATGGCGTGCAACATCACGAAAAAGTTCCGGTACAGGGCTCACTAAATCTTCGAGTAATTCCTTTTGTTGATTTGACCATAAGTGCTTTGTTTGGTCCAAATAGTATTCTTCCCAATCCATATCGGATTTCCCGTCTTCTTTGGGGAATCTTTTCAGGAACTTTCGAAACATGAAAAAGCCACCTATGCTCATCAAAATAATTAAAAGGGCTACCCAAAATAGAATAAACCATAAAAACCATCCACTAAGCAAAGTACCACCTCATATGTATAGAATGATCGTCACTATTATTATAGACAGTAACCCATATCTTTACAAGACTGGCAATGTAATCATTCCGGATCGTTCACTTCCAGCAAGACCAGTGAAAAATCCCCTACGGCATTTTCTTCATAAAGATTCGTGACCGAAGTCGCATAGTTAAAGATCTCTGCTCGAAATTCCTCGTTTGACTGAGGAATCTTTAAATCAAATACCATTTGATAAAGCAGTGTTGTAATACCATGATATTCACTATTTGTAACCTTGAAATTAAAACTGACTTTTCTAATTTCTCTACCTTCAGAATCCTTTACATTTTCAGTAAGAAAATCAGTAACATGCAGTGGAACATCATTTAAAATGACCTCATCTACCATTTTATCAACATCTCCTTTAAATGTGGTTAAAGCCATGTTATCACTAGGGTTCTTCCTGCGCCAATGATTCAGCCTTGAAAAGCTCAAAAAACCTGAGTCATTATGATATCGACTCAGGTTTCCTGGATTATCCCTTTGATCCTATTTTACATGTATCACACCATATTACTTCCACTTAAACTGGCAGCTTTGACTTTTTTGTATTGATATAGCATGGCAATTCTCCATGGAACGATCATAGCAAATGCAAGTAAGAAAAACATACCACTCAAGACGCCGACTTCAATCGTGCTTCCCAGCATCAGTTTCGCCACCAGCCGTATCACCATGAGACCAATCAATATGAATATAAACGCTTTAGAGCGCAGGATATAAATTTTTTCATCTCTAACTTCGAATTTGGATGTTTTAATTAATAGGATGGAAAACAACATCCCTGCAACAAGAGCCTCCAATAATTCGTATCGAGTGACCCGGAACATTGGAAAAATAAACATCAAAGCACCCGTACTCATAAACAGCGGCGGTAAGATGATTTTCTTTTCGTTCACTGGTTTTTTCGTTTCCTTCATCCGTAACATGAAAACACCCATAGCCATCACAATCGCTATACCTGTTGATAAATATATCATCAAACCATCCCTTTTAATTAAAAATAGGTAAGTACCATTAAAAATTATATATGACTTCAATTAATAAACAAAGTATATATTACCTATTTGAGATAAACAAGGAGCGTGTTTTTAATTTAGCGACCTATTGATGGCATTTAATACCCTGCTCTCGACAAAAGGCTTGACGATAAAAATCTTTCGCCCAAGCTTCAACAACCATTTTTCTGCTGACCCATCGAGCATATAATTATATCCTTTGCAGCCCAAATTTTCTTCTTAATTTCTTCATGATTGGCATGGTAATATCCATCGTCACCAGGCCGAATCAAATTTCGAACAGCACAATAAAACCTAATCAAGGAAACTCCCATTAGAATAATTTTGAAAAAATAACTTATTATGGACTAAAACCCCGTAAAGCCACCGAATAGTCTAGACAGGACTGCTATTATTTTGGTCATCCAATTAAAAAACAAAATCACACCCATTACAATCATTAAATATCCGCCAATCTTCATGATGTATTGGCTGTACTTTTTGATCCATTTCAATTTTCCGACAAAGAAGGATAATATGAAAAACGGGATGGCAAAGCCTAATATATAGGCAGTCATATAACTCATGGCAGCGCTAGAGTTAGTCGCACCCAAAGAGATGACAGCACCCAATAGTGGGCCAGCACAAGGCGTCCATCCAGCCGCAAAAGCAAGTCCGATAAGAATCGAACCTATATATCCGCCAGGTCGGTTTTTAAATTCAAAACGACTATCCTTCATCAAAGATTTCGGCTGAAAGATTCCTACAATGAATAATCCAAAAATAATAATCAGGATCGCACCAATCTGACGAATCAATTCTTTGTAATCCGAGAAAAAAGAACCTAAAAAGGTCGTACTAAAACCAATTGCAATAAAAACTAGAGAAAATCCAAGAAGGAAGAATAAAGTATGCAGCATACTTCTACTTTGGAGCATGGCGTTCTCTGATTTGATTTCACCAACACTCATACCAGTGATATAAGATAAAAAGGCTGGATAGAGCGGTAAGCAGCATGGCGAAATAAAACTCAAGAAGCCCGCCCCAAAAGCTAAAAACATATTAATATCATTCAAATGAGCTCACTCCTATGTATGTCAACCTATAAACATTGTAACAAATAAGATAAAAAAATACATTTATGGAACTGTGAATATTTAATGACAACTAAATGCCAAACATTTAAAGGAGAAGGGGGCCACAGCTTAATTTTCATTAAGTTAACTTATTTGAATTCATTAGTCCGAGCCGATATAATTGTTATATTCATACAAATTTTACAACAGAACACATAAATAAAGGGTACCATGAAAAAATGTTGGGGCCAGAAAGGAAATATAATGGCTAAAAAGAATGAATTTCTCGAACAGATTGAATTAAAGAGAAATGAACTTATCAAGATTGTCGCTAAAGATGGTTTAAACTCCCATGTTGCCGTTGAATATAGCCAGCAACTTGATCAATTATTAAATAAATATAATGAACTTTTTTATAAAACTGGTACAGGTTTTTAATCCCGTTCATCTCCCATTGATAACCACCCATGTTATTATATGATTTATTTTAACGGTCAATCTCTCCTTTTTTGATTCTTTCTCCATTCGAATACATAAGAATAACCTTTTCTTTCTATATAAAAAACAGGCAAACGCTACGGGCGCACTGCCTGTTTTTCATTAAAAGGATGCACATTTCAACATTAACATCTTGTGTCGGTTCATAGTTTGTCACAACAAGAACAATAGGAAATCCAGCTAAGATGGAATTACTGACATTGATTATCAGGTAATATTGGATCCATCTAAGGTATCCTATATGAATTTATTTAATAAATGGCGTTTTAAAGCCTCATATACGCCGATGAAAGGGAAAACTTAAATTGAATACCATCAATAAAAGGGACACAATCAAATTGCAAATGTTCATTATTTAAATATCTTTAAGTAACAAACAGTTTTAAACCTTTTCATCCTCCGCCTACAATCAACAATATTAAACAGGCTCCTATTCTTGGCCGGCGCCTTAATAAATAAAATTGAACTCCATATACTATGTCCTATATACATGTACAGGAGGGCATTCGTTTGAAGACTTTAATTATGGCTTTATCAGTTTTCATCCTTTTTTCATCATTTGACACTCCAATTATTCATGCCATTACTTCAAGTCGAGAGGTATATGAAAAAACAGGTAATGTTATTTGGGAGGGCAATACGAAAGAAAAAATCGTAGCCATAACTTTCGACGACGGGACACATCCTTCGTATACACCTCAAATCCTCGATATATTGGCTAAATATAACGCCAAAGCTACCTTTTTTGTTTCTGGTAATAAAGTGAAAAGTAACCCTGGCATTTTAATGAGAGAAATAAAAGAAGGTCATGAAATTGCCAATCACACCTATCATCATTATTTTGATAAAAATATGACCGCTGATTTATTATCTTCTGAATTAGATAAAACAGCTAAAGTGATTTGGGATATTGCCAAATACAAACCTATGCTATATCGTCCTGTAGGTGGACTTTATAACGATATAATCATCAATACAGCTGTAAAAAAAGGATATATGGTTGTACTGTGGTCCTGGCATCAGGATCCCCAAGACTGGAAAAGACCTGCTCCAAATAAAATTTCCACTCATATCATTAAGTCGTTACGAGCTGGCGATATCATTCTCCTGCACGATTGGAGCGACCGTCCCCAAACGGTGGAGGCGTTAGAATCGACATTGGATTATTTATATAAAAACGGCTATGAATGTGTTACGGTGTCTGATTTATTGTTTCGCTCCAAGGTGAGTTCACCCGATTTTTTCAGAACCTTTCCTGTTGAATGAGCCATAAGAGTTAAATTTATGTTTGACAAATCACTCAAAAAATATTATCTCTAATTAAAGATAATTTAATTAGAGATAATTTAATTAGAGATAATATTTGAGATATTTTTTTAAAATAAATCTCGAATTAAATATATCTAAATTCAATATAAATTCCAGGAGGAATCATAAATGATTGGTATAGGTTTATTAGTTATACGTTTAGCAATCGGATTATCGTTTGTTGGTCATGGGGCTCAAAAATTGTTTGGATGGTTTGGCGGTCATGGCTTGAAAGGTACTGGAGGCTGGTTTGACTCGATTGGCATGAAGCCAGGAGTTACCATGGCCCTATTCGCTGGTCTATCAGAGCTTATTGGCGGAGCCTTATTTGCTTTAGGTTTCCTTACACCCTTTGCAGGTATATTAATTGCAATTACAATGCTCGTTGCGATTGTTAAAGTTCACGGAGCAAATGGCTACTGGGCAACTCAAAATGGGTATGAATATAATCTTGCCATTCTTTGCAGTGGCGATTGGTGTAGCGATAACCGGAGCTGGCACGTACTCACTTGATTCCTTTCTATTTTAAGATGGATATTTTAATCCAATATGAAAATACGGAGTGGGTTCAACCCACTCCATGTTTTTTTCCACAATTTGATCCTCATGAAAGCCTGTCATTCGATTTTTTATCAGACCATGCCGGCATCCTCTTTGAAGGGAAAGTAAATGTAAACAAAAAGAAGACCTGATCATCATAATGACTAGGTCTTCTTTTTGTTGTTCACTTTCTCCAGTGCTATCGAATTCTTGTGACAAGATAGTATCGTTAAATTTTATTAAATATGGAGACCTACCTATTCAATCCCCGGAAACCAGCCTGGAGAATGGATGATCGCTTGCCATAATGGGTCTGGAATATCAAGTTGCTGCTGATTATCCTTGTTTATTTTTGTCACGATTTCAGTTTCCCTGCCTTGTTCCACTTTTTGTACCCATTCAGGATCAATTATGATTTCACGGCCTAATGCGATTAACGGAACCCCTGATTGCAGTGCTTTGATTGCATCATCCGCTGTATAGATGGAACCAACACCGATGATAGGAACTTGATCACCGATACGTTCTTTTATAATTTCTATCCGAGGTCGGTCAACCTCCGCTCCCCGTCTTGCTTTTGACCAAAAATCCATTAATGAAACATGAAGATAATCCAGATCCTTTTTCACTAATCCATCAATTAATGCAAGGGTATCATCCATAGTGATTCCCGGTGTTTCCGGTTCCTCCGGTGAAAAGCGATAACCAACGATGAACGGATCATTTGCATGTTCAGCAACAGACTTTTTCACTGCATCCACAACCGCTAATGGAAAAGTCAGGCGCTTTTCAAGGGTCCCTCCCCACTTGTCTTCACGACGGTTTGAATGGGGCGAAAAGAATTGCTGAAGCAAGTAACCATTTGCTCCGTGAATTTCGACACCGTCAAAACCAGCTTCAATGGCACGCCTAGTTGCTTCACCAAAGTCTAGAATGATCGATTCAATTTCTTTTTCAGAAAGTGGGCGAGGTACTGTTTTACCTTCGCCTTCCGATGGGATATTGCTTGCACTGACGACATCGCCATTCGGGATTAATTCCGGTGGAACCTCGCGGCCGCCATGAAAAATTTGGAGGATTGCTTTAGCACCTTTCGCTTTAATTGCTGAAGCTAAGCGGCTAAGACTAGGAATCATTTCATCCTGATCACCGCCAAATTCTCCGTGGAAACCTTTTCCATTTGCCGACACGTAGGTACAAGCCGTTATAACCATGCCTACCCCCCCAGACCGACGTTCATAATAGTTAACTTCGGCATCGGTTACAGTCCCGTCAGGATTCGAAGAGAAATTTGTCAAAGGCGCCATCACCAATCGATTTTTTACTTCTATCCCTTTTCCTAGATTGAACGAATCAAATAATGGTGTAAATTTAGAATTCATTTAGTAATCCTCCATTTTGTTACCAACCCTTTACAGGTATTGGTCGGTATAAGTCCTTTTTTTATTTAACACATACTACTCATGCATGCTTTTCAATCAATGCCGCAATCGCTTCTTTAGGCTGTAAGCCAATTGCTTGATCTACTTTTTCTCCATCTTTGAAAAGAATAAGGGCCGGAATTCCCATCACTCCATAATCGCTTGTCGTAGCTGAATTTTCATCCACATTCAATTTTACGATCTTAACCCGATCACCCATTTCAACATCAATTTCATTAAGGATTGGGGCAATCATTTTACATGGTCCGCACCACGGTGCCCAAAAATCAACCAGTACTAAACCTTCCTTGATTTCACTAGCAAAATTATCATCTGTTACATGTTCTATTGTCATGATCATGGCCTCCTTGTATTATCCGATATATTATGGTTTTGACTCATCATCTATTTAAATCAAGTTTCCCGATTCTATTTCCCGGGATAAGAAACTCGGATTTCCTGATATTTATTTTCGGATGGATTTTAATCGATTCCAATTTACCGGATAACTCCATAAACCATGTTTCATCCTTAGATAGTAAAGCCAAATCAATTAATGCCAAAAGATGACTTTCGTTACTGATTTCTAGATCAGGCAACTTTTCAGTCCATTTACTCGGAATCGAAATCGATTTCCCGACCGCTTTTTCATTGTCACTTTCCACCACATTCACTTTAACGATTTCTCGATTCGCGCTTACCGTTTCAATGTAACCATGGATAAGTTCTCCATCTCTTGATCTTCCCTGCACCCAATCCCCATTATTTAACTGATTATTTCCGGCCATTTTTAACACCCCTTTTATATTCTATTGTTATCAATTATTAACTGTAAAAATAAAATGTACAGTAGAGACAAAAGAAAAAACTAAATCAACATCACGGACATTGTTTAATTTTTTCCAAAAAAGTGCTGAGAGTAATATCTTCTAAATATTTTTCAAAATATAACTCAGCTTCATCGAAGATTTGATCCATGACTACCTGGGTATTGGAAGATATGACACATTTTTTCTCCGGATTACCTGTACACCACTTTGGCTTCAAGGTTCCATGCGAGACCGTTATATAAATATCTGCCAAACTCACCTCTTCAGGGTTACAGTCCAGAATATAGCCTCCGCCCACACCTTCTTTAGTCTTAACAAATCCTTTATTCCGTAAGCAGCTCATCATTTTCCGAATCCTTGCCGAGTTTGTACAAACGTTTTCTGCGATAGACTCACTGCTAGCCATATGATCTGGTAGATAAGCTAAATAGACCAAACTATGCACAGCTATTGTAAAATCACTATTCACTTTTTGCATCCTCCTCAAGGAGATTACTGTAATCTTAATATTTACAGTTGATAAAGTCAACTCAAAAAACTCAACTTTGTTGATCTGTTTATTATTGCAATGAAATTTCCCCCTATCAAAGGATAGAGGGCACTTCATCAGTTAGCTTTTGGAAAGCGGAACCATTTTTCACAAACTCGCCAAAATCTTATTGTTGAGAAAGATTCAATGCCGTATTAGCCGCTTTAAATTCACCTGCGCTTGCTCACTTATATCCTGAGGATGATAATATCCTTTTGAAACCATATAATCACTTATGATCCCATGTGTTTCTACAGCGGACCTAAGCTGTTCCCGTAATGCAGCCCTCAGTTCAGGTGAAGCTGTTTCAGTTACAGCGAAAGCCGCATTTCTAATTCCTGATTTGGCAGAAATCAGAAAGTCAGTTGCAATCACCTGATCGGTCATTCCACTCATACCCGCCATATTTTGCAAAAAATTGGTCATTATTTCCCCTCTCCTTGATTAACCAGAATTTCCTGTAATCTTTGAATTTGCTCTCTGCCGCTGCTGATGTCTTGTAATAGAATGTTTTTTAATTCCGTATCTAGAACTAATCCGTTCATTATAGAACTTTTAGATAGACAAAGGCTTTTGAAATTCAATATTTCATGCAACTCTAACGTTTCATGCAGTCCTAACTTTCCCATTAAAAGTATCTCTCCTTTCATTTACATTCACTTACTTATCTTTCGTTGTTCAAATGGTCTTATTCATTGTTTCTTAAAGAAGGTAAAACCTAGACCCCCTGTATACCAATGAGTTGAATAGGGAAAATTACTTTTGTTACATACACTTAGGGGGTGATTGGATGGAAAATGAAAAACTGGCCTTTCATGAGACCATGGAGACGCATGAAATAATAAATTTTAAAACAATAAGCTTGATGAAATCCAAATTAATGCAAGGAATTTGTTTCGATAATGATTTAAAGGCACTAATGGAAAAAGACGTACAGCAATCCATAATAGCCATTAATGAACTGAAAAGTTTTTACCAAGGTGCCCGAACAAACTATATACAATGAGGTGAACGTTATGGAAATGGATTATTTAGATCCCCAAGGCGCTGAACATATGCCTGAAATGGCTGATTCTTCTTTTGCCCTGGATTTCCTACTGTCAATCAAAAGCGGGATTCATACGTATGCAATAGCTATAACGGAAACAATAAGTCCAGAATTGGGACAAGCCCTATACCGGCAAATGGAGCAATCCATTGATTTACATGCCGAAATATCCGATTTAATGATAAGTAAAGGCTGGCTTTATCCAAATGATATAGGAAAGCAAGGTGAATTGGATTTGAAATCAGCTGAAATGGCAATCAGCATCGCTCGGATGAGGTTATTCCCTAACGATACAGATAGACTCGGGATGTTCGCAACGCCAAATAAATAGAGGAGGAAGTTTTATGAAAGCCGTAACTTACCAGGGCAATAAAAACGTGCAGGTCAAAGATGTTAAAGACCCCCATATCAAAAATTCAGATGATATTATCGTAAAAGTTACAACTTCAGCCATTTGCGGTTCGGATTTGCACTTGATTCATCAAATGATTCCAAATATGCCAACTGATTATGTTATTGGCCACGAGCCAATGGGAATTGTCGAGGAAGTCGGTCCAGGTGTAAATAAGTTAAAAAAGGGAGATCGTGTAATCATCCCCTTTAACGTTAGCTGCGGAAGCTGCTGGTATTGCGAGAACGACCTTACAAGTCAGTGCGATAACTCAAACCCTCATGGCGAAATGGGTGGTTTTTTAGGATATTCAGAAACAACTGGTGGGTATGCGGGAGGACAAGCAGAATACATGCGGGTTCCTTATGGAAATTTCACACCTTTTAAGATTCCAGAAGACTGTGAGGTAGAAGATGAAAAATTGGTATTACTCGCAGATGCAGCTTCAACTGCATTTTGGAGCGTAGACCATGCAGGAGTTAAACCTGGTGATACAGTTATCATTTTAGGCTGCGGTCCCGTTGGATTACTCGCTCAAAAATTCGCTTGGTTCAAAGGAGCGAAAAGGGTCATTGCCGTCGATCATCTCAACTATCGTTTGGAACATGCTAAACGGACAAATAAAGTCGAAATTGTTAATTTCGAACAATATGAAAACGTAGGGGAATATCTCAAAGAAATAACTAAAGGCGGAGCCGACATCGTAATTGACTGTTCTGGCATGAGCGGTAAAATGACTCCTATGGAATATCTTGCAACTGGCCTTAAGCTGCATGGAGGTGCCATGGGTGGTATTGTAATTGCCTCCCAAGCCGTGCGTAAAGCTGGAACCATTCAAATAACAGGTGTTTACGGAGGGCGTTATAACGGATTTCCGTTAGGAGATATATTTCAAAGAAACGTGGATATCAAGACCGGACAAGTTCCTGTTATCCCTTATATGCCATATCTCTATAACCTTATATCTGAAGGAAAGGTTGATCCTGGCGATGTCGTAACCCACGTACTTCCAATCGATCAAGCTAAACATGGTTATCAAGTATTCGATACAAGGACAGACGGATGCATTAAAGTGGTGCTGAAGCCCTGACATAGCAGTGATATTTTGTAGGTTACTGAATTTATTGACTCCAGGTACTATTGTTCAAGCTATTTAGCTTAGTTCACAAGTTCAAGTCCACTATTGCTTCTCTTCTAGTTCCAAAACCTTTATTGCTTCCCATCCTCATAAATTGTTACCAATGATATTCAAACTCCAAAATAAAAGCCACTTTTCCTGAAACTCGTCCAGGAAAAGTGGCTTTACGTTTAAAAAGGAAGATAAACTTAATTATCACTTAAATCAATTGAAGGTTCGATCCTTACGTGGTTTATCGTTATAACTTTACATTTATCCTATCTTTTTATAAAAACAAGGTTATAATAGCGGTATTTCATGCTTATTATTTTGTTTGTTGTTTATTCATGGCGCTCATCATTTGATTAATTTTCTTTTGGGATGGTTTCATACCCATTTGCATCATCATCATTTTCAGCATCTGTTCGTTAATTGGCGGATTTTTCTTTAAGTAATCCATCATGTATTTACGAGCGATGAAAAATCCCAGCACTACTCCAGCAATCAATGCCAGTACGCCAACTAGAATGTAAACCCACATACTATTTCCTCCTTCGTGTTGTCTAACATCAGTGTACTAGACCAAAGGTTATTATACAATACCCGCTACCGAAAAGTCCCCCATTTAGACAAATTTTCTTTCTTTTATCGGTTTTAACCAACCGTATTTTTCGTGTTCAAAATCAATGGCTAGAAAACTCGCTTCATATTTTCGAATGCATTCAAAGAAAGCCGTCTCCGCTTCATAGTCTCCTTCAGCTTTAAGCGTAATGGACTCATCCTGGATGATTAACACGCCTTTACTTGATCCGTTTGTTTTTTCTAAATAGTATTTTCCATTTTGAGACCAAAAATTCATCTTTTTTTGTAAACGTTGTTCAATTGCTACCTGCAACTGGATAATGGGGACTGTTTTGGTGACAAATTCGATTTGTTTTTGCAAAATACTCTTCAGTCTGCCCCTTGCTTGAATATACTCCAAAAACAAATTGAAAAATAGCTTTTCTCTTCCATAATAATGATGGGCAAATTCATCTTCGATTAAAAAGATTTGATAGGTTCTCATCAGCCAACGCCTCCTAGCATTCCTATTTTGGTCACCAGAACAACTTACCATCAGGACCTTCCATTATTTCTACCCTTGATGACTTTCCCCTTTAACTGACACGTTTAAACGAAAATTATTTATTCTCATTATATATTGACAAACTAAAAAGATATGTTGTTTGCTGGAGAAATTTTTTTCTTTTTTTGTCGAATGGATGCTATCCCAGAGAATAAGAGCACTTTCAACATACAATTAGAAGGTTCGATAAAAAAACTGACACCAAACTAGTTGGTGTCAGTTCCCCATTACTATTATTTAAGCATTTCTTTAACACGAGCAACTACATTTTCTACAGTGAAACCAAATTCCTCCATGATCTTACCGCCTGGTGCAGAAGCTCCAAAATGATTGATGGCCAATATTTCACCCTCATCACCTGCATAACGATCCCAGCCAAACGGTGAAGCCACTTCAATAGCTAGACGTTTTTTCACTGCTGGATTGATTACACTTTGTTTATATTCTTTAGATTGAGTTTCAAATCGATCCCATGATGGCATGCTGATTACCGAAACATCAATTCCATCGTTCGCTAAAGCTTTCTGTGCTTCCACAGCCAAGTTCACTTCAGAACCAGTCGCAAGTAGTAATGCATCCGCTTCTTCTTTCTTAGCAGCGGATATGATGTAAGCCCCTTTTGAAACACCATCATAAGCAGTTTCGGAAGTATCTTTTATTGTTGGCAACCCTTGACGAGTCAGTACAAGGGCAGTCGGTTTATTTGTAGACTCCATAGCCACTTTCCAAGCTGCTGCCGTTTCATTGCCATCAGCTGGACGGATTACCCCTAGGTTAGGCATTGCCCGCAATGATGCTAATTGTTCGATTGGCTCATGTGTCGGTCCGTCTTCCCCTACAGCAATGCTATCGTGGGTGAAGACATACGTTACAGGTAGTCCCATCAGTGCTGCCATTCTTATAGCAGGACGCAAATAATCAGAGAATACGAAGAATGTACCTCCGTACACTTTTAATCCACCATGAAGGGTCATTCCATTTAAAGCCGCACCCATAGCGAATTCACGTACACCGAACCATATATTACGGCCACTGTAATTACCAGGTAATAGATCTGTCTCACCTTTGATGGCAGTATTATTAGATCCTGCTAAATCTGCAGAACCACCAATGAAGCTAGGGACCTTTTTGGCAATTGCATTCAATACTTCTCCGCTTGAAGCACGGGAAGCTAATGTTTTTCCTTCTTCATAAACCGGAATTTCCTGATCCCACTCAGCAGGCAGTTCACCTTTGATTGCCAGCTCCAATTGCTCGGCTAACTCAGGGTGTGCTTCTTTGTAATTTTTGAACAATTCATTCCAAGCTTCTTCTTTTTGGGCGCCTGCCTCTACAACAGATTCATTGAAGTGAGAATAAACTTCTTCTGGAACATGGAAATCCTCTTCGAATGTCCATTTATAAGCTTCCTTAGTCAACTTCAGCTCATCTGCACCAAGCGGAGCGCCGTGAACAGCAGATTTACCTGAACGGTTTGGTGAACCGTAACCAATAACCGTTTTCACTTCGATTAATGTTGGACGTGCCTCATCGGTTTTCGCTTCTTCAATCGCTTTGGCAATTTCCTGAAGATCGTTCCCGTCCTCAACGCGGACATATTGCCATCCATAAGATTTGAACCGGTTTGCTACACTTTCACTAAATGATTGACTTAAGTCGCCGTCAAGGGATATATCATTAGAATCATATAAAACGACAAGTCTTCCAAGTTGCAGATGTCCTGCTAATGAAGCCGCTTCTGCAGAAACACCTTCCATTAAATCTCCATCCCCACAAATGCTATATGTATAATGATCGACCACATTATAAGATTCACGGTTATAGCTTTCTGCCAAGTGGCGTTCTGCCATTGCCATTCCGACTGCCATTGCAATACCTTGTCCAAGAGGTCCTGTCGTTGCATCTACCCCAGCGGTATGTCCGAATTCGGGATGTCCTGGAGTTTTACTTCCCCATTGGCGGAAGCTTTTCAAATCATCGATAGATAAGCCATAGCCCGATAAATGAAGAAGGCTGTATAACAGCATAGACCCATGACCAGCTGAAAGAACGAAGCGATCTCTATTAAACCAATCTGGATTTTTCGGGTTATGATTCATATATTCAGTCCATAATTTGTACGCCATCGGCGCTGCACCCATGGGCATGCCTGGATGGCCGGAATTAGCCTTTTCAATTGCATCTATCGATAATGTACGAATCGTATTGATAGAAAGTGCATCTAATTTATCTAACATATCGTAAAACATCCCTTCCTGTAATGTACCTCTTTATATTATAGTGACCAGCATAATATCACAACTAAAAACACTATTTACAACCCCGATATTACAATATTTTCTGGAAATTAAAGAAGTCCCCTATTTAGATTAAGCTAAATAGGAGAATACATACATGAATGCACTCCCTTTTTAATCCTTAAAGCTTAAAATGGGGTGTTTCATGATAATAGTCCAAGCATTAATGTAAGTTTCTTTTTTCTTTAATATTCTTTATCTTTTGAGGAGTGACGTCATTACCTTCTGGATCAACGACTTTCACGTGCTCCAACGTATCGGACATGGACCGTCTGAATGTTTCTAAATACTCACTTCTTAATTGGGTTTGCTCTTTCGCCTCGACTTCCGTTAAACCTTCAGCCTTT
The DNA here is from genome assembly GCF_033141925.1 of Peribacillus sp. CSMR9. Taxonomy (NCBI): domain Bacteria; kingdom Bacillati; phylum Bacillota; class Bacilli; order Caryophanales; family Bacillaceae; genus Peribacillus; species Peribacillus sp. CSMR9. The sequence goes on along the minus strand of NZ_JAOPHO010000013.1, from coordinate 18,894 downwards.
GCCTTTTTAGAAAGTTCATTAATACGGGCTATTTTTTCTTTTGATAGCATAATTTCGCTCCTTCGTAATCTGCGGATATTGTCATGGTATTAAAAAAAAAGCGAAATTACAAGTTCTATGATTGACTTTCCTGTATATTTAGTTGATGTTCGAGAAAACGCCTGTTCACCGTAGCTTTGGATACATTGTATCCAAAGCCCCTTAAAGTGGCTGCGATTTCTGCAAATGTCAATCCATTGGCCCGGAGTTTAATAATCTCTTCAATGGGAATTTCCATACGTTCCCTTCCAGTAGAATTCCTTTGGTTCTGAAGATTATTTTGAGGGCGGTAGCCTTTTTCAACGGCTCTTATCATCCCGCGTTTTATTTTTAGGTTATGTAATTTCCTTTGATATTCCTCTACAATACCGACTATCTGGATGACCATGGCATCCGAATCCGATAACTCTATTTCCCCATCGTGTGAGAGCGTATAAATTTTCACGTCTTCTTTAAGGATGACATGGAAAAGGGCTATTTTGGCATTCCCTCTTCCTAGTCTTGTTTCGTCCTGGATTAATAGAACTTCGGCTTCTTTGGCTTTAAATAGTTCGATCATGTCAAAAATGCCATCCCGGTTTAACTCATAACCGCTTTCCTGCTCCTTTATTATGGAAACAACTTCCATATCCAACTTTTCGGCCAATTTGACTAATTCATCTTCCTGCCTTGCCAATGATGTCTCCTGTGACTCTTTTTCTGTGCTAACCCTACAATAGATTATTGCCTTCATAATACCCTACCTTCACTGCTTACTGCTGACTTGCCAAATTCTGAACAAGTTCTTCCCCTTTAACCGGTATGACAATGACTTGACCAGGTTTAATCGAATCTGCCCTGACTCCATTATGCTCTTCTATCCAACCAATGAATTCTTTTTTTGTCAAATCAGCTTCATCATATTTTTCGGCAATTCCCCATAGGGTGTCGCCTTCACCTACTTCTATAGAAAGGAAATCTTTTTTTTGATCATTGTCCAATGTACAAGAGAATAAAATTGAAAAGATGAATACTGATCCAGCTAACAGAATCGTATATACATAATTTTTGTATATTTTTTTCATAAATATCCCTCCAAAGCGAATGTTCGTTCGTATGTCATGTCAAAATTATAATACGAACGTTTGTTTCAGTCAACAACTAAATTCGAACTTATGTTTGTATAGAGTTGGGGGCCATGCTATAATGGAGCAAAGAACATTGGAGAAGAGGTGCACATATGACTAAACTATCAAAACGGCAGCAAGATATCCTTGATTTCATTAAAGAAGAGGTCCGCCAAAAAGGGTATCCACCTTCCGTCCGGGAGATTGGCGAAGCAGTGGGACTTGCATCAAGTTCAACAGTACACGGGCATTTATCCCGCCTGGAAAGTAAAGGTCTGATAAGACGTGACCCAACCAAGCCGAGGGCCATTGAAATACTGAACTTGGAGGAAGCGAATAATATCCCCAAAGCTAGTGTCGTGAACGTGCCGTTACTTGGTAAAGTAACCGCGGGCATGCCGATAACTGCAATTGAGAACATAGAAGAATACTTTCCGCTTCCCGAAAGCATGGTTCCACATGATGACCATGTTTTCATGCTAGAAATCATGGGCGAAAGTATGATTGAAGCAGGAATTCATGATGGAGATTATGTCATCGTGAAACAACAAAGCAGTGCCAATAATGGAGATATCGTCGTGGCCATGACGGAAGATGATGAAGCCACTGTAAAACGATTCTTTAAGGAACCGGATTACATAAGGCTTCAGCCTGAGAACTCAAATATGGAACCAATTATTTTAAGAGATGTTTCGATACTTGGAAAAGTAATAGGCTTATATAGACAAATACATTAAAAGCGCTAAACGCGCTTTTTTTTGTTTGTTTAATTTATGTCCGAAATTCTATCATTATGCATTTGGAAGACTAGGGTTGAAATATTTTTTTAATAGAAGCGTGTTTTCATAGGAGTATTAACACATTATTCATTTATGGCGGTTGATAGGCAAAGTATCGCTTTCTGGATATATGTACTTTAGGAAAAATATGAAACCATAAAATTAATAAAGAGCGAGATAAAACCCCGCTCCCTGTAAATGTTCATTTCACTCTTAATCTTTGGTTCACTTTAATAAGGTTAAGATCGACCAATCCATTCCACTGTTGAATCTGCATTTGCGTAGAACCATATGCTTTTGCAAGCGCAGATACGGAATCCCCTTTTTTGACGATATGATAGACCTCTTCGATGCTTTCATCGTATTTAGTTAAATCGCTTGTTTCGATTAGGTTCGCCAGTTTTTCTATATATTTCGGATCCGAGGCGTAACCCGCATCGAATATTGCTTTGAGTGCTTTTTTGTAATCTTGTTCTCCAATGACGGCTGTATACAAACTTCTATTCCATGAAGTTCCCTTTACATATAGATTGGCAAGATCTCTTAGACTTTCTTCCCATGTTGGGTATTTTCTGAATTTGTTCCATACTTGAACGGATGCACCGTTGACGTATTCCATTGTTTGTATAATGACTGACTCGCCCTTAAAATCACCTTTTGTACCGAATATATTCTTTCCTTGATTTGCTAAAAAGCTTGTCCCATATCCACTCTCCAAACAAGCTTGTGCAATGATCACAGAAGGCAAAATTTTAAATTCCTTTTGAATTTTCAGCGCATATGGAGCAATTTCCTTAATAAACGTTTCCTTGCTCATTAGAACCTCCATTATTAAGACTCACTTTCTTAACTGGTTATCTTCATTCATATCGTATTCTAAACCATGAAAAGGGTGACAGCATGTCCAGCAAAAAAGGTACTGATATTTGGTTAATTGTCTTCACTATGATCAAAAAAGAGCAAGCATACATTGAGCGGCTTCACATTGAACTCTGAAAGTCTTCGAAACTTGTTGTATCAACTTTCATTGATCAATCGTTTATATTGCATTAATTAATATGGTATAAATCCTTTGTAAATGGTAAAAGTTAATTGTGAAAACTTCTAAGGTGGTGACATTATGGACTTCCCAACCATCCATACAAACTTTTGGGATGCAGTGATAGCCATTCCTACCATCATGACACTTACTCAACTTATTAAGGTCATGTTTCCAATTCCTCCAAAATTCATCCCTGCCATCGCTTTGGTTCTAGGCTTATTCATTTCCATTTTCATCAGCCATCGACACCATTTGGTTGCAGGAATTTTCATGGGCTGGTTTTATGGCTATGCAAGCATTGGCAACTATGCTGCTCTCAAAACTAGTATTTTGTCTTATAGAGAATCTTATCAAAAGTAGGATTGAACTATACATGATAGCACACGCCTCGGGTCATCAATCTTGTTTTTGCCAGGAGACCAAACTAGCTTATATTCCCATCGAACAATCCAATATTCATTCCTTTATGGCAATTACGGCCTAGCTTTTTACTTAGCTGAATCAACATAACCCAAAGTAAAGTAAATAAAACCAATTCACACCTCCTCACATTTCAACCTAAAAAAACCTCTCAATTAAGAGAGGGGATTTTTTGGTAAGTTCCACTACTTTTCAATATAGACCGAACGAATCAGCGTACGGGTTCTTTCAGGACCATTCATGCTTTTTTCCTTGACGTCAATTGTTACATTATAAACACCTGATTTAGGCACTTCTGGAAGGGTACCCGAAAAATTTTCGGTATCCATTTCCTGAATTGTGCTTTTTTCGCTAATTTCTTTCCCGCTTTCATCTATTAGATGAACCAGAAATGTTGTGCTGATTGGCCTTTTTTTATCATTCATCGGATTCTTAATGATAAATTTAGCATCTTTTTGCTTAACTTTACCAGCCATACTTAATATAATCGGATTCTTTTCGTTAAATTGTGCCGTGAAAAGGTATGCATCTTTTGGTGATTTAGTCTTCATTCGCACTCTCCAGTCACCAATTTCAAGTTTATTCCTATTAAATGTTTGTATGGTAGCACCATTAAAAAAGGAAGTTTGATTTTTTGCAGATTGAACTTTTAAGGAAGGTCTATACTTTTTATTAGATGGAGAAATCAATTCAACCTCGACATCATTTGTGGCAGTGTATATGGTTATATCACTTGGAGCTGCTTCATTTACATGGAAACTTTGTTCGTTCCAGACATTTTGTTGCAGGACATCTCCCAGGACGGTTTGCGAAAGAGCGGTTGTGATGACATCATCTTCAACGTTTTCTTTATAATTGACATTTAAACCAGGAATCCCAGCAATAGAAGTGCTTCTTAAATAGGGTTCAATCCTTGAAAATACAGCTGAACCTATTCGAATATTGTCGTGATCATAGTTGGGATCCGTAAATAAATGTGACGCGTAGGGTATTTTCGTACTCCATACATTCACTAAACCATCATTTTCTCCATATGAAGATAAATATTGTCCACCCATTGATAAAGCGGAAAGAACCGGCCCTCTATTCATACCGGCCACGGTGAAATACATATTTTTCCGGGCGTTAACATGGTTATCCGTGACAGAACGAAACTCCGCCATTTTACCAACCTGTAAAGAATAAGTTCCTTCATCTTTTTGGCCCAATAGGGAACCAAGCCAGCCCGCATACCAGCTATATGCCAAATCAGCCAAGTTGGAACCGTGATGAGGGGAAGCTAAAGTGATGACCCTTCCAACATATTGGTGTGCTCCAAAGTGTACTAGAGCCGCTTGGGTGTCTGGCCCCCCCTTGCTGTGAGCTATAATATTTACTTTTTCGCCCCCGAAATGGTTACTGATTTCTGCAAGCATTTGAGCTAGCAGCCTTCCGTTAGCATATTGGCTAACTGATCCATTTCCAGCAGAATCGTAAAGCTGTACAAAAACCGTTTGATAGCCCGCTTCGTATGCCTTAGTATACATATCATTGACACCGTGATAGTCCGTTTCACCGTACCAGCTGGCTGAATTGCCATTTTTACCTTGGACAAATACGATCGGTGGTTTATTTGGGTCAAGATTGGGAGGGGTACTTCCCAGAAACCAATCCCCTGGGTTGAAAGTTTCGGATGGCGGCTTCAATTTTCCCGCTGAGGAAAAGCTCGGCTTTGCCATAATTAATATGGTTAGTATGAGGACAAGAAAAACGACATAATTGATTACATTCCTTTTCAATTGTTATTCTCCTCCCATGGTATTTTTCGAATTCACCTATTATCAATGCCCTCCTTTACGGGTCTCCTATATCATTCATTAGTTTATATTTGTACTTTTTCCTGCCATTACCTGCTAACTTCATAAAAGATGGGAAAAAAAAACTAGAAGAAAATTATATATATAGAGATAAAGTATGAAGATGTTAAAAAGAGTGCGCCTTGTAAAAAATCCGGGTTAGTTTGATGCCTACATGAGTTTATCTGGTTCACATCACTTCCTGAACGATTGGCTTCAGAAGAACTTATGAAGGATATGTTAATAGCGATTGCTAGTAAACACGAAGAAAAAAAGAAAACAAGCCCTTCTCCTGCAAAGGATAGAGGGCTTGACTTTCTTATGAACAACATTATTAATTTTTCCGTCGAATATGCCACTGTCCAATTGCCCCTAATCATGTTGTTTTGAAATCCGTCCTTTGTAAGAAATAAATCACAGCAATTGGCTGTCATAATAGAATTCCAGTATCAAACGGCTATTATATACAAATGATCGATACATTTCACTTAAACAGCTCTCATGATACTCCATCAAAATGTTTCCCCCTGTGGGTGAGTCCATAACAATTGGGTCCGCCATCGAAGTACATTTCCATAAAAACACTACCAGCATGCCGATTCGGAGTTTGGATTATTAACTCCGTTAAGCACTTACCCCTCCCCCATCATACCTGTATTTCACCCTGAGAACTGGATAATTGACTTCAGTGATAAGCTCATCCTTTCGATTGTACAGTTTGAATACACCGTTGTGTACGATAATATCCTCAATGATTTCTCCACGAATTTCCTTTCCAATCGCAAAGGTGCTAACAGCAACTCCTACTGCAACTTCAATAGACCTAATTTCTCTTTCCACTTTTTTCACCTTCTTTCCATTCTCACTCGAATCATCATAACCATGAACTTTGTCCCTTGGCAGGTTAGGATTACTATTGATTAGATTTTTCATTCCAGGAATGGCTTCTCTAGTATAGACACACAATATCGATTGAACTTTCAACTACATTTGAAGTGTAGATGAGGGTCAAAAAAAATGATATCGTCGATGGAGAATCCTACACATTCAGCGAACATATACGCCTTATCGATTCGCAGAGGAATCTTATATTGCTCATAGTCAATGTAGGTCCTCTTGGCCATTTTTAGCACTTTAGCCATTTCCTCTTGGGTTAACCCTTTATACTTCCTCGCTTGTTTAAGTGTAAACTTAACGTTTGTCATACCTTGTCACCACCTATCTAAAAAAATGATATCACACTTGAAGTATAGTTACCAACGATTTTTTGTAAAATTCACGCACTTTAAGTTTACTCACTTTCACTCATAGTGTATATTCAAGTTAGAGGTGAAGAAATATGCACATTGGTGAAAGGATTAAAATGTTAAGAAAAGAAAGAAAAATGACACAAGAAGATTTGGCAAACATATTAAAAGTGGCCCCAACGGCAGTATCAGCATGGGAATCCGGACGGAATAAACCTTTAATGGATAAATTGAGCATGATATCCACATGCTTCGAAATCCCGCTATCCCACCTCATTGAAGGAGCACCTATCATTAGAAATGATCCTGCAATGGAATTTTTAAATGAAAAGAATGTCAGATTAATTGGTGTCTATGGAAATATACCTGCCGGAGAGCCTAACTTTACCAACGAATATATAGAAGCGTATATGCCGACGTTAAATTCCATGCTAAAATCGAACAAGGAATATTTTTTCCTTAGAGTAAAAGGCAACAGCATGAACAAAGAATTCAGTGACGGATCATTGATCCTCGTTGAAAAAACAACCTACGTCGACAGCGGAAAAATTGGTGTGGTCTTAGTAAATGGTCACGATGGTACAGTCAAAAAAGTGATTATCAATGAAGAAAACATCACACTCATCCCCTGCAGCACGGATCCTTTTTATGAAGAAAAAACCTATCATATCAAAAATGATAGAGTCCGAATTTTAGGAAAAGTGGTACAGGCCATTAAAATATACGATTAATACCCAACTCTAGGGTTTCATTGGCAAATTAAAGAAAAGCTATAATACATAGATTAATTCAATTCGTTAAGCCAAACATTTATCCACTTATACATATTAGGTACAAGCCATTTTGGTTTGTGCTTTTTAATATTATTTTTTATGAGTGAATGCATTCGGCAACTAACTTCGCCCAGGACGCTTTTTTCAATCTCCTTGCTTTTCATGCAGACTAAACCATTTTGTCAACCCAGCCAAGGTGCTCCATTATTTTTCCCAGTAAATGTTCAACCAAATAAGAAAAACCTTCTGTATTTGAAAATCTAATTTTCATTTTTCCATTCTCCTATGCCCTTACTTTTTATTCTTTGGTCCACCAGCCTATATAAGAATCGTATAATGGGTTGATACGTATTTGCCTCTGTAGCTCTAGCAGGGAAGAGCGCCGGAAAACATTGTAGCCACCTGGTCGCAAGGTAAGGGTTTCAGAAGCACCGAAAAGCAAATAAGCTGAGGCAGGTGGAATTCCGCCGGTGAAAATCCGTAGGGAAGCGTGTTCTCCCCTAACCTAAGCTAACGAAAGGAGTGCGAGTGCGGGTTCGAATCCGTCAGGGGCTTGTTTCCATGATGAACTGCGATTTATAGAATGGCTTTACGCCTATTGATCTCCCCTTTGTATCACGGGTTATAGCTTGTCCTTCCGTTAAAAAAGTTCCCCTTATATGGCATACCATTCAAAGTCCCCTTTTGCCTTCTGCGCAAATTTATGATTTGTGAAGAGGCTGTGCCATCGCTGTCTTTCAATCTTTAATTTCCCCGTTTATCAGTTTTAGAATTGCTTTTTAATAATTCCCCAAAAAACAGTTAAGGTTAAAAATATATTCAATATATTCACAAAGGCTTCCGCCATTATTGAAAGAATGGCGGAAACGGGAAAAGTCCCTCTCTTTTTAGAGAAGGACTACCTGCGTGATGTGCTTTCTGGAAGCTATAAATAATTTAACCAGTCAACTATAAATTATTCATTTCACCCGCAATTTCTGCTCTACGGTAATGGTGAACTGGCTGTCAAGATCGTTCCAATCCTTAATTTGCTGCACTGTACTGCCATATGCCCCGCTTAAGGAGTATACAGTGTCCCCACTAACGACAGTATGGTATACCGCTGTAATTTTCTTGGTAAGATTGAAGCATTTAACTATACCGTTTACATGTCCGCGAGCCAGTGTTTCAATAAAGGATGCCATTTTTAATTTGGCTGCGTCATTGACATTATCGATAAATCCATTTTCAGTCAGGAGTGCGGGCATGTCCGTTTCACGGAGCACATGTAAATCGCCTGTTTTTTGTCCCCTGTCTTGAAAGCTGATAAGCTTCATGACCTCTGAATGAATATGATCTTGATACGTTTTCGTTATCTGGTTGGTTGACGTATAAACGTAATCCTCATACCCAGTGCCTCCGCCAGCATTAATGTGAATGGAGAGGTAGAAGTCAGCTCCCCAAGCGTTCGCTTGATTCGTCCGATCGTCTAAAGAGGGGTACGTATCTTGGGGCCTGCTCATTTTTATAGAAACGTTATTATATTCTATTAATAATATGTCTTTGATTCTAGTTGCAATAGATAAAGTTAAATCCTTTTCTCTCAATCCATTACCCACTGATCCTGAATCCGTACCGCCGTGGCCGGGATCAATAAATATTTTTACCATTTCACTCACCTCTATTAATCTTATGTTGCACATTAACAAATGCCTGTACACATAACTACCGGATTAAAGAAAGTTTCATAATATTAGATTCGGTTTCCTCACTAGGTCTACGGTTAACATGAAATGCGTTCTTCCTTTTCCCTAAAAAAAAACACCTCTCCTGGTGTTTCAGTCTGTAGACAAACTCGATTTTCATCGAGTTTGCCTACAGTTTTTTATGGCTTGTACAATTTGAACGTTGATTGGAATGTAGGGAACTCGCTTTCCGCGGGCGGTCCGTCCGCCCTCTGCTTGCGCCTGCGGGGTCTCCCATAGACGCGCTTTTCCCGCAGGAGTCTCACACACCCGTTCCAATCAACTTTGTTATAAAATTTAGATAAAATCTCTTTTGCCTTCAGTCTTTTTTGTTTTAAAATGGCAGGATTAAAACATTCCCTACAATGCACGAGAATCTTTTTGACTTCTTGAAAAAGCTATCTTCTATTATTTTACTTTGGTAAAATTGAACTATAACTTAAATCAAATAGAGGTTCCATAATATATGGAATTCACTAATCAGGTTCTTTTAAGGATGCTGATACATGGAAACAAATGAAATTAAGGATTTGGATAATGTTATGACCGAGATTTAATCCCGTGAAATGGACCTTTATTCAAATTTATAAAAAAGGATAACGACTTCATTCATACTTTCGTTGAAGGGGATTTCATTACAAAATCAATCACTCCAACTTCTATGGTTATCTGGAAAAAAATCAATAGAACAAGCAACACAAAAACAAAGATTTTATAAAATGGCATGGTGTGGGGAAACGGTGAATTAAATGAAGGGGAAGTCGATGATAACCATTTTGTTGCACCATAGAATCCTTTGATGGTTGATGTGAGGTTATCGGAACGGCAATCGATATCACCGAAAAAAAAGAAGTGAAAGCAGAATTCGAGAATTGGAAAAATTAGCGGCTGCATGTGAATTGGTGCTGGAATAGCCCATGAAATCCGAATCCTTTGACTTCCTTAACCAAATCATCAGTGAACGGATACATGATGCAAGCATCCTAGAATATCTTGGGATCATAGTGGTGGAACTGGATAGGATTAATAACATCGTTAATGAATTTATATTTATAGCAAAACCTGATGAAACCATTAAAATCAGTAGAAACAATATTTACTCCAACATATCGAATATCATTAAATTCATGAAACCACAGTGAAATTTAAGGCATCCGGATTATTTTTGAATCCAAACAACCTCCCTTAAGGCAGTATGTGATCAAAACCTAATGAAACAGGTGTTGATTAACCTTATACAAAACTCTTTTGAAGCAACTGATGAAGACAGTGATGATATAAAAATACTTTTTAAACGTTACCGGTGAAAAATTGATGAATGTTTTAAACGAATGTAAAACTTTCCTTTATTCCCATTGGCTATCTTTCCACTCATTTAAGCTGCTTAATAATCTATATTAGAATGATTTTGGGCCAACAGCAGCTGAAAATTCCTTTTCGCAATTGCATCCTGCACAATATGGATTCTTCTTTCCCTATTGTGCTATTTTTTTCTCTTTTTATTGTGGGTACTTCTTAAAAGATGAAAAAGGCTGTTTTCACATACTTTGTTGCTATTTACCAGGTAGTGAGTTGTGGTTGATTTCCCCTTCAGATGCTCGCTTTCCGCGGGGCGGGCGGTGAGCCTCCTCGGCGTAAACGCCTGTGGGGTCTCACCTGTCCCGCTGCTCCCGCAGGAGTCTCGCACTTCCGCTCCAATCAACCTTAAATAGTTTCGTTTTAAAAACAACAATCTTTACGAAAAGAGCCATGAAAAAAAAGTGTTTGAACGCTAATATTGATATCCCATCTATAATGTGAACTTAAACGCCTGAACATTGTCCGGGATTTTAAAAGGAGAAGACGTATGAAAAATGAATATGGTAAGTTTGAACAATTGGTTCAAAAGTTGGATCCAGGCATCAAACTCATTCGCGCATGGGAATTAAAAGGCGGAATTTCTGCTCAAGTGACAGGACTTGAAATGTTACAATCTACAGGGAGGATCATAAGGATGATCCTTCGTCAGCATGGTGATAATGACTTGAAACGGAATCCGAATATTGCGGCAGATGAACACAGGCTTTTAGGGATATTGAAGGCTGCAGGTTTGCCTGTACCGAAGCCTTATTACATCGAGCAATCCTGTGAGGTTTTTTCCAGGCCATGTATACTTATCGAGTTTATTGAGGGCAAGCCAGATTTTACCCCCTCAAATCTTAATGATCATATCCTACAATTGGCAATCAATCTAGCAAAAATCCATCATGTTGATTGTGCGAAGCTACCTTTATCTTTCCTCCCTAAACTAGAAAATTCATATGGAGAAATGTTAGATAGTAAAGATGGGGCAATCCTGGACGAAACCTTAAATCTGAGCTTGATCAGAGATTTGTTAAAATCATACATGCCATTACTCCCAATGAATAAAGAAGTGATCCTTCACGGTGATTATTGGCCAGGAAATATATTATGGAAAGAAGATAAACTAGTTTCTATAATTGATTGGGAAGACTCAGGCTTAGGGGACCCTTTGGCTGACCTTGCCAATAGTCAACTCGAGATTTTATTTCATTTTGGAATGGATGCAATGAGTGACTTTACCATTCAATATAAATCCATGATGCCGGAGTTGAATTTTACAAACTTACCCTTCTGGCAATTATTTGCCGCATTACGGTTATCTGATTTTCCTGAATGGGGCTTGGAAAAAAGCAAGGAAAATAGCTGGAAGAAAAGACACAAGTCATTTGTTCGTCAAGCAATTAACCAAATTCGTTTAAATTAATGTATTTTCAATTTTTTTAAAATGAGTGACAGATCTGATATGCCTATGAACTTTTGATAAAGGCATTTATACCAGTCCCTTTATCAACTTTTTTCATAAACTAACAATGACTTCCCAAAAAAATCCAGGAGGTGTTTAAATGTATAATAAGCCCTGGGGGCATCCGAAAGGCGGTCAATGTCCACTACAATATTGCCCACCTCACAGAATCCCTACTCAGTATAATCCACCTCAAATTTCCCCGACAAAGCAATATGTTAAAACTAATGTCATTAACACTGTGATTCCGGTTTTTCACCCGACACATACAACTACCGTGAATAAACATTTCACCACATATATACCGCATACCCGAAGTATCGTGAAAGAGTGTTATACCCAAAGCTTTGTTTGCGGAGTTCCTCAATCCCCCAGTTTTTCGAGGAGAATGTTAAGATATTAATTTAAAAAACCCCGATTCGGGGTTTTTATTAATTCCTTCCATCAACCTTTGAAATTTGACATTCAAAGGATTTACAACTGTCTAAATGCAAACTCCCTATATTTTTTAAAGTGTTGTTTCTTATAAAACTCTTTTGCATCAGTGTTTTCAAACCAATAATCCAGTTCAATTAAATCTATATCATTCTTTTTCGCAATTTCATATATCGCATTCATTAGTTGCTTACCGTAGCCCTTTTGGGTTTGACTTTCAGCGATACTAAGCTGATGCACATATACTGATTTATATTCATTTTTAAAAGCACTTTCTGGATAGGTTTTAATTTCAATCCATGCGTAACCGATCGGTTCTTCATGTTCTTTTAAAAGAAGAAAAACAAAACTTTTATTTTCAACCAAACTTTTGAAAGTTTCTTTCATTGCACTATAATTATATTCCTTAAAATACTTAGGATATAGTTTCGCATGCAGGCTATGGACATTTTGATTTAATTTTGCAATTACTTCATGATCCCTGGTTTGACTAACATACATAATAATCCCCCTGTCTATACAATGAAACATTCATTATTTATTATAAATTCAATGAAAGAAGTTCACCCTATCATAATCATTTAATGAACTTAATTCGGCAAAATTCCTAAAAGTTCCTGTTTGACTTTCTTATATTGCGAGCCTTGCAAAAGGAAAGATCAGCCCAGTAGCATTCGATTTAAAGAAAAGTCTCGCAGACAATGCGTACAAACCGATTCTCTTAATCTTACTGATATACGAGATGGCCCATCAAATGAAGAATAACTAGAGTAATGGATGCGCTTGGCAGCAGCCCTGGTATTATTCAATATAAGAAAGACTATCTTGACGTTTTTTTAACATAAAGGAAGTTTGTTCTCATTATTATCCGAACTGCTGCTAAACAATCTGAAGTGGCTTATTATATAACTTTCCATATAGGATAAGCCTAATATTGTGGAACATGATAGGATATATCCTGAAACGGTAAGGATTATTAGACTGGATATAGGTGGTTTTAGTTTAATTATGGGGCCTTTGGATGTTAAGATGCTTGGTGAAGAAATAATGAAAATATTGGAGGAGTTCATCTTGAATCCATATGCATATTTGGCAATAGCCATCATAAGTGAAGTGTTTGGCAGCTCGATGTTAAAAGTATCAAACGGATTCAAAAAGTTATTCCCTTCAATTGGTGTTGTAATTGGAATGGGTTTGGCTTTTTATTGCCTGTCTTTATCTCTTAAAACAATTCCACTTGGAACGGCTTATGCTATATGGTCCGGAATAGGTACTGCTTTAACTGCATTAGTGGGAGTTATCGTTTATAAAGAAAGCTTTAACCTGAAAAAAATTTTAGGTTTAGCCCTAATCATTGGCGGAGTGGTTGTTTTGAAACTCTCCAGTGGCGACGCTCATTAATATTTTGAGAAACGGAGGTAATTATATGAAAGGATACATAGCTTTAGGAATATCAATCATAAGTGAAATATTTGGCACAATCATGCTTAAGTTATCTGAAGGATTCACTCATTTATTCGCTTCATTTGGGGTCATTATTGGATTCGGAATCGCATTTTATAGCTTATCCATATGTCTTAAAACAATTCCGTTAAGCTTGGCATATGCCATTTGGGCAGGAATTGGCACAGCTTTAACTGCATTAATAGGCGTACTATTATGGAGTGAGCCATTTAGCATCACTACATTAGGAGGCTTAGTATTAATCATTGGTGGAGTGGTTTTACTAAATGCTTCCCATACTCCCAAACAAGCAGAAGGATCGTCAAACTAATGGTTTGCGATTCCTCCTATGTCTATAAGAAAAACACGATACCCTGAACTGCATTAGAAAAGGCCGCCTGCGCGACCTTCTCTTTTGAATGGAGCTGAGTTTCATGAATCAGTCCTTCAATTGAATTTAATTTTTACAGACTTTTTTTCATGATAACCTATTTGTTTTTTCATTTCCTCCTTAGCTTGCCAGCATATTTCTCAGGGTTTCACCAAGTCCGTCGAGCAAAGTCCGTGAACTTGAATTTATCGGGTCTATGCCTGGATTCGCTATACTGAAACAAGCTTCCATCAATTAAATGAACCGTACTTTTCACCACTGCCACCATATCGTAGTCTTCTATGTCCAATAATTGTTTATCTTCTTCACTGCATGGCTCCACAGTAATTTCCTTATTGGAAAAACCAATCTGGAGCCCGAGTTCCTTTTCGATATATCCATAGATCGAATCCTCACAAATTTCTCTTGTCAGATTAGTTACGAACCCACTATTGAAATAGTCTTTGTCCAGAATGATTTTATTCCCATTGATTTGCCGAACCCGGAACACTTTCCACACTTCCTCACCTTCAGTTAAGTCAAGAAGCTTGATCATGCTTGTGTCCGGGGACTCAAGCTCCATGGTATGGATGATCGTTTTGGAATGCAGATTCAACTTTTCCACCATTTCTTTATAGGAAATCAAGCCTGCTACAGGAAAATTAAATTTGCTGAAATCCAATACAAAGGAACCCTTGCCTTTGATTTTATGGATATACCCATTTTGTTCAAGCAATTGCAAGGACTTTCTTACAGTATCCCTGGAGATGTCATACTCTTCCATGAAGCTGCTTTCGGAAGGAAGCTTTGAATTTGTCGGAAAGGTTCCTCCTTCAATTTTTGAAACGATATCACCATATAGTGATAGGTATTTGCTGTTCATTTCATCACCACAATATATTTTTGTTAGTCTGCTACTCGTCCTTTTTCAACAAATAGACAACCGATTCATAGGGACGAAGGATAATGTCATCTGCAAAGTCTTTCGAATCGATATAGTTCGAGAGTAGGAGCTCTGACTTGAATCCGGATAGGTCTGCATCTTTTGGAATTTCGAAGGGCACTTCTTTTGCATAAAAGTTATTGATGACCAAAAGTTTCTCATCTTCATGACTGCGTACATAGGCGAACAATCGATCGTGATCGCCAAGAATTTCCTGATAGTCCCCATATGCAATGATATCATGTTTCTTTCGTAAAAATATAAGTTTTTGGTAATGATAAAAAATGGAATCCTTATCCATCAGTGCATGTTCAGCATTGATGAACTTTGCATTATCAGGCACTGAAATCCATGGCGTCCCTTTTGTAAACCCTGCATGCTCCGTATTTTCCCACTGCATGGGAGTTCGCGAGTTATCGCGGGATTTAGCTTGAAGGATTTCGATTATTTCCTGCTCATCTTTGCCTTCCTCTTTTAAAATATTGTAATAATTAATTGACTCCACGTCCCGATATTGTTCAATATCATTGAATTTCGGGTTGGTCATCCCTATTTCCTCGCCTTGATAAATATAAGGGGTCCCCCTAAGCATGTGAATGGCTGTTGCTAGCATCTTGGCAGATTCCTTTTGATACTCTTGATCATCCCCAAACCTGGACACGATCCTCGGCTGGTCATGGTTGCACCAGAACAGAGCATTCCACCCATTCCCTTCTTGCATCCCATATTGCCAGTTGCTTAGGATATCCTTTAACTTCCTGAAGTCAAAATCTGCAATGGACCACTTTTCCCCATCCTTGTAATCCACCTTTAGATGATGGAAATTGAATACCATGGATAGCTCCTTTTCATCTGGTGATGAATATTTGACGCAATGATCAATGGTCGTCGATGACATTTCCCCAACTGTCATCACCTCTTCATCCTTCCCAAAAGTTTCTTCATTCATCTCTTTAAGGAATTGATGAATTTTGGGACCATCTGTATAAAAGCAACGTCCATCCCCTTCTTTGTCATTTTCAAAGGAATCAGGTTTCGAAATGAGATTGATGACATCCAATCGGAATCCTTTAACACCTTTATCCAGCCAGAAGTTAACTACATTGAAGATTTCCCGCCTTACTCTGGGATTTTCCCAGTTAAGGTCAGCTTGTGTCCGATCGAACAAATGAAGGTAGTATTCATCATGTTCCGCTAGATATTCCCATGCGGAGCCGCCGAATTTTGAAATCCAATTGGTTGGGGGCTCTCCATCTTTCGATTTCTTGAAAATATAATAGTCCTTATATTCTTTCTCTCCTGCCAATGCCTTTTGGAACCATTCATGCTCTATTGATGTATGGTTGAATACCATATCCAGCATGATCTGGATATCCCGCGAATTAGCTTCCTTCACCAATCTCTCGAAATCATCCATTGTCCCAAATGCAGGATCAATGGATGTGTAATCCGCTACATCATATCCATTATCATTTTGAGGTGAACGATAAAAGGGGGTCAGCCAAATATAATCCACTCCCAGTATGTTCAAATAATCAAGTTTTTCAATAACACCATTTATGTCACCGATGCCGTCACCATTCGAGTCCTTAAAAGACTTCGGATAAATTTGATATATGATGCTTTTTTTAAAATCATTCATTGTAATTCCTCCTCTGCTGTCCCGGGTGTATCATTTATCAGTATGATAAAAAAGAGAGAGAATGCTCTCCCTCCGCATTATCAAGCATTTAATTTCGTTGTTTTCGTTCTTGTTTTCAAGTTCATTTGAGGACGTTTGGAGAATGCTATAGTCAAAATGAATGGCACAACGAAAGCGACCAACATCGCGAGTGCAAACATTCCCATATACTGTGGCTGGATGGAAAGGATACCTGGGATCCCTCCAACACCGATAGAGTTTGCCATTACTCCCGATCCGACTGAAACGATGCCTGCGAAAAGTGAACCGATCATACCGGCTAAGAACGGAAAGCCGTATTTAAGGTTAATGCCGAACATGGCTGGCTCGGTTACACCGAGATAACATGAGATCGTGGCGGGAATGGAAACTTGTCTTTCCTCCTGATCCTTTCTGTTGATGTAAATCATCGCAAGAACTGCTGTACCTTGTGCAATATTGGATAAAGCGATCATTGGCCATAGATTCGTTCCGCCCAGTTCACTCATAAGCTGCAGATCGATAGCGTTCGTCATGTGATGCAGGCCTGTGATGACAAGCGGAGCATATGCAAAGCCGAAAACGGCAGCAAATAGCCAGCCAACTGATGAATTCAATCCGGAATATACAACCGTAGAAATGACTGAACCGATTTTCCAACCTAAAGGCCCCAAAATGGTGTGGGCAATGATCACAGTTGGAAGTAAAGCAAAAAATGGAACGACGATCATGGAAATGGAATTGTGCACTTTATCTCTCAAGTACCGTTCTAAATACGCCAAAACGAACCCTGCAAGTATAGCTGGAATGACTTGGGCCTGGTAGCCGATCATATCGACTTGCGCAAAACCGAAATCCCAAAAAGGTATGTCACTTGCCTTCGTTCCTGCCACTGCATATGCATTAAGTAGTTGTGGGGAAACCAAGGTCAGACCAAGGACGATGCCGAGAATTTGAGTTGTGCCCATTTTCTTTGAGATGGACCATGTAATCCCAACAGGAAGGAAATGAAAAATAGCTTCACCTATAAGCCAAAGGA
Source organism: Peribacillus sp. CSMR9 (assembly GCF_033141925.1). NCBI lineage: Bacteria > Bacillati > Bacillota > Bacilli > Caryophanales > Bacillaceae > Peribacillus > Peribacillus sp. CSMR9. The sequence continues at coordinate 1,233 of NZ_JAOPHO010000013.1, read as the reverse complement.
AGGCGTGGACCCCTGACCAAAATTGTGAAATATCCACAAGTGTCTTTGTGCTATCATCGAACATTTTTATATCCCCGATGATATTGCGGAATCCAAGAATGAGGCCGCCAACGACAATGGCAGGAATCAGCGGGGTGAAAATATCCGCAAGATGGGAAATCATCCGCTGCAGCCAGCTCATATTCTGTTTAGCTGCCGTTTTCACATCTTCTTTTGACGCTTCCTGCAGTCCAGCTATGGAAACGAATTCATTATAAAAGGATGATACTTCATTCCCGATTATGACCTGGAACTGGCCAGCTTGTGTAAAGGTTCCCTTCACAAGTTTAATCGATTCAATATTCGTTACGTCCGCCTTGGCGGGATCTTTCAAAGCAAAACGCATTCTTGTCGCACAATGCGTAACTGTCGCAATATTTTCTTTCCCTCCGACATGTTGAAGCAAATCCATTGCTGGTTCTGTGTATTTACCCATTTCACTACTTCCTTTCCCTAGAAAGCAAAATATAGTTTATTTTACAACCTGTACGTATAGGTTTTGTATACGCTTTCATATTATCCTGTACGTACAGGTTCTGTCAAGAACTTTTTCCTCACTTTAAAAGGATTGATTTTCATTTACTTTCATTAACGATTTAACGAGGTGTATTAAAATCGGAGAAAAATGAATAATCTGTACTTATTTATATTTAAATAATAAAAAGAGGAGCTAGGATGCTCCTCTCAGACCTATAGACCAGTTTTTTTTAGGTTTTTAAAATTTGACCTTTGCGTGGAACGTAAGGCACTCGCGGTCCGTCCCCCAGTGCTCTTTGCCCTGCGGTGTCTCCCTCTGACGCACCTTTCCCGCAGGAGTCTCGCACTCGTTCCAATCAACTTTGTTTTAACAGTTAGATGGAACTCCTTTGATCTGACCCAATAAAGTTAGACATATTATTTAATAGCATATAAAATTCCGGAAAGGGCATATGTCCCGCTGTTCGACTCCAGGTTCATCGTTTGGAATGGAAGATTTTTTGGGGAAATAACAAAAAATTCTCTACCAAGACCAATCTTTAACAAGCAAAGGCCACTAATCAATTAGTGGCCTCAGACTGTAGACAAACTCGATGAAAATCGAGTTTGTCTATTTTTTATGAGTTGTACAATTTGGCCGTTGATTTTCCACTCCAGGCACTCGCTTTCCGCGGGCGGTCGGGGAGCCTCCTCGGCTTTCGCCTGCGGGGTCTCCCC